>JACCTM010000156.1 GCA_013812385.1 Geodermatophilaceae bacterium
TGGTCTACGTCTTCCTGATCGGGCTGCTGATGGCGCAGTACACCTACACCGGTTACGACGCCTCCGCGCACGTCGCCGAGGAGACCATCAACGCCTCGCGCGAGGCGCCCAACGGCATCGTGCGCAGTGTGTGGGTCTCGATCCTCGCGGGCTGGGTCCTGCTGATCGCGGTCACCGCATCGATCCAGGACTATGCGGCCCAACGGGCCACGGACACTGGTTTGCCACCGGCCCAGATATTCATCGACGCAGCCGGCCGTACTACCGGCATCTTCCTGCTCCTCATCTGCGCGGTCGCCCAATTCTTCTGCGGGATGGCCTCGGTGACCGCGAACTCACGGATGACCTACGCCTTCAGCCGGGACAACGCACTGCCGGGCTCCAAGATCTGGGCGACGGTGAACCCACGCTCCGGGACTCCGACCAACTCGATCTGGCTGTGCGTCGTCCTGTCGGCGATCCTCGTCCTCCCGTCCCTCTACAGTCTGACCGCCTACTTCGCGGTCACCTCGATCGCGGTGATCGGGCTCTACATCGCCTATGTGACTCCGGTCTACCTTCGGCGGCGCAGTCCCGATTTCGTGAATGGACCATGGAATCTCGGCCGGTGGAGCGCGCCGATCGGCTGGATTGCAGTGGCCTGGGTGTGCTTCATCGTGATTCTGTTCATGCTTCCGCCGTACTCCCCCGTCACGATCAGCTCGTTCAACTACGCGCCGCTGACAGTCGCGTTCGTCCTTGTCTTCGCCACGGTCACCTGGGTCGTCCGGGGGAAGAAGAACTTCATGGTCAAGCCGCCGGAGGGACACACGACGGTGCCGGCCGAAGAAGTCTTGCACGAATGAGCCAGTCACCCCTGGGTCTTGACGATCTGCGGTTTCGGGTCCAGGACGGGTCCATCGACACCGTCGTGGTCGCGTTCACGGACATGCAGGGCCGGCTGCAGGGTAAGCGGCTGCATGCCCACTTCTTCCTCGACGAGGTCCTCGAGCACGGGACCGAAGGCTGCAACTACCTGCTTGCCGTCGACGTCGACATGAACACCGTCGACGGGTACGCGATCAGCTCCTGGGAACGCGGGTACGGCGACATGGAGTTCGCCCTCGACCTCTCGACGCTGCGCCTGATTCCCTGGCAGCCAGGGACCGCGATGGTGCAGTGCGATCTTCGCTGGCTCGACGAGGAGCAAAATCCCGTACGCCAGTCACCGCGCTCGATCCTGGCCGAGCAAGTGGCGCGGGCGGCCGAGCAGGACCTGGTTGCCTTTGCCGGTACGGAGCTGGAGTTCCTGCTCTTCGAGGACACCTATGAGCAGGCCTGGACCGCGGGATATCGGCAGCTGAGGCCGGCCAACCAGTACAACGTGGACTACTCGATCCTCGGCACCTCCCGAGTGAACCCACTGCTGCGCGAGATCCAGAACTGCATGTATCACGCCGGCCTGACCCCTGAGTCGATCAAGGGTGAGTGCAATCTGGGCCAGCACGAAATCGCGTTCCGGTATGACGAGGTGATCCGGACCGCAGATCAGCATTCGGTCTACAAGAACGGCGCCAAGGAGATCGCGGCCCAGCACGGCAAGGCGCTCACCTTCATGGCCAAGTACGACGAACGCGAGGGCAATTCCTGTCACATCCACATGAGCTTGCGCGGAGCGGATGGCTCGATGGTCTTCGACACCGGCGACGGGCCGACGTCGTTGTTCGAGAGTTTCGTGGCCGGCGTGCAGGCGACGCTGTTCGACTTCACCTTGATGTACGCCCCGAACATCAATTCCTACAAGCGATTTGCCCCAGGTTCGTTCGCGCCGACGGCCATCGCCTGGGGAAGGGACAACCGGACGTGCGCACTGCGAGTCGTCGGCCACGGCGCCAGCTTGCGGGTGGAGAACCGGCTGCCCGGCGGTGACGTGAACCCGCACCTGGCCCTGGCCGCCATGCTCGCCGGTGGCCTGTACGGCATCGAGAATGACCTGGATCTCGAGCCCGAGTTCGCCGGGAACGCCTATACATCGGACAAGCCGACTGTCCCCCGCAGCCTGCGCACCGCTAGGCAGGCCTTCGCCGACTCCGCTGTGGCTCGGGACTTCTTCGGTGTCGACGTCGTGGACCACTACCTGAACTACGCCGACGTCGAGTTGGCCGCCTTCGAGGCTGCGGTCACCGACTGGGAGCGGGTACGGGGCTTCGAGCGCCTGTGAGTGAGCTTTGAGTCAAACCACTTTTGACGTCATCGACCCGGCGACCGAGGAACGGGTTCGTAGCGTCGACCTGGCTTCGGCCGAGGAGACCGATGAGGCAATTGCTCAGGCCCGTACCGCCTTCCAGACCTGGCGTCACGTCGATCCCGCCGACCGGGGGCGGTTGCTGCGTCGGTTCGCCGACGTCGTGGACGGCGCGATCGAGGAGCTCGCCCAGCTCGAGGTGCGCAATTCCGGACACACCATCGGCAACGCGCGCTGGGAGGCCGGCAACGTCCGCGATGTCCTGACCTACTACTCCGCGGCTCCCGAACGGCTCTTCGGGCGCCAAATCCCGGTCGCCGGTGGCGTGGACATCACCTTCAAGGAACCGCTGGGCGTCGTCGGCGTCATTGTGCCGTGGAACTTCCCGATGCCGATCGCCGGCTGGGGCTTCGCGCCGGCGATGGCGGCGGGAAACACCGTGGTGCTCAAACCCGCTGAACTTACGCCGCTCACGGCGATGCGCATCGCGGAGCTGGCGTTGGAAGCCGGGTTACCCGAGAACGTCTTCACAGTGCTGCCCGGTAAGGGATCGGTCGTCGGTCAGCGCTTGGTCACCCATTCGGACGTACCCAAGATCTGTTTCACCGGGTCCACGGCTGTCGGTCAACAGCTCATGTCGCAAGCCGCGCAGCACCTCAAGAGGGTGACCCTCGAACTCGGTGGCAAGAGCGCGAACATCGTCTTCGCCGACGCGGACCTGGAGCAGGCGGCGGCGACCGCGCCGCACGCAGTGTTCGACAACGCTGGTCAGGACTGCTGTGCCCGCAGTCGAATCCTCGTGCAGCGCCGTGTGTACGAGAAGTTCATGGCACTGTTGGAACCTGCGGTCACAGCAGTGAAGGTCGGCACCCCCAGCGACGAGTCGACCGAGATGGGACCGTTGATCAG
>JACCTM010000162.1 GCA_013812385.1 Geodermatophilaceae bacterium
AGAGAGTTTCCCCCGGACGTCTATGGCGGCGCCGGGGTGCATGTCGAGCACCTCGTGTCAGCCCTACGCACCCATGCCGGTCTCGACGTGGACGTGCACTGTTTCGGCGAGCCGCGACCTGGCGCCCGGGCTCATTCGGTGCCGACCGAGCTCGCCACGGCCAACTCGGCCGTTCAAGCGCTCGGCGTCGATCTGTCCATTGTGGACGCCGTCGGCAGCAGCGAGGTACTGCACTCCCATACCTGGTACGCCAACTTCGCCGGGTATCTCGGCTCCATGCTCTACGGCGTACCGCACGTGGTCACTGCTCATTCCCTGGAGCCGCGACGACCGTGGAAGGCCGAGCAACTCGGTGGCGGCTACCGCATCTCGTCCTATGTGGAGCGCTCGGCGTACGAGGCGGCAGCCATCGTGATTGCCGTCAGCCGCGGCATGCGGGCCGACATCCTCGACTGCTATCCGGACCTGGACCCGGACAAGGTGC
Organism: Geodermatophilaceae bacterium; assembly: GCA_013812385.1. Classification (GTDB taxonomy): domain Bacteria; phylum Actinomycetota; class Actinomycetes; order Mycobacteriales; family Geodermatophilaceae; genus JACCQS01. The sequence continues at coordinate 485 of JACCTM010000162.1, forward strand.
AGGTCATCTACAACGGCGTCGATCCCGAGGTTTATGCACCGACACAGGACCGCGCGACCCTGCTCGAACGCGGGATCGACCCCGACCGGCCGTACGTGATCTTCGTCGGTCGGATCACCCGGCAAAAAGGGGTGATCCACCTCGTCAACGCCGCGCGGGCCCTGCCGCCGCAGGCGCAGCTGGTGCTGTGCGCCGGCGCGGCCGACACCCCGGAACTCGGTGCAGAGGTGGCGGCTGGAATCGCGACCCTGCAACGGCAGCGCACCGGAGTCATCTGGATCGAGGAGATGCTGCCACGGACGCAGGTGGTCAGCCTGCTCAGTCAGGCGACAGTGTTCTGTTGCCCGTCGGTCTACGAACCACTGGGCATAGTCAACCTCGAGGCCGCCGCGTGCGCGACGGCGGTCGTTGCCAGTGACGTGGGCGGCATTCCGGAGGTCGTGGCGGACGGAATGACCGGGCTACTGGTGCACTACGGGGCCGACGAGCCGCGGTCGTTCGAGGCCGACCTGGCAGCGCGGCTGACCGAGCTGCTGGCCGATCCCGATCGGGCCGCGGCCATGGGAGCCGCCGGCCGGGAGCGCGTCCTCGAGCACTTCGGCTGGCCGTCGATTGCGGTCCGTACCGCGCAGGTGTACGAAGCGGCGCTCAATCGGCCGTGAGACCCTGGGTGCTCATGGGGGTCATCGACCCAGAGGCACCAACCTCAGAAAGGCGAGTGGGGACGTGGGCACCTTCGACAACCTCAAGGGCAAGGTCAGCGACCTGGTCGACCAGCACAGCGACAAGATCGAAAAGGGAATGGACAAGGCCGGCGACTTCGTCGACTCCAAGACCGGCGGCAAGCACACGGAGCAGATCTCCACCGGCAAGGACAAGCTGCGCGATGCCCTGGACGGTCTGGATGGCAGGAACGACGACTTTCCCGACAACCCGCCTGCGTCAACGACTCCACCTTCGACGACAGCGACACCACCGCTGTCCGACAACCCACCGCCGCGGCCTGCGCACTGAGGTTCCCGGCCGGCGAGTAACGCTGACAGCACAAGGCCCCGGTTGGCGCAGTTCGCGCCTTCCGGGGCCTTTGTGGTTCGGACTAGGGATAGAGGCCTAGCCGGTGGCGCCCTTGAGTGCCTCCGAGAGTGCGGTGGCCTCGTCCGGTGACATCTCGACGACCAATCTGCCGCCGCCTTCGAGCGGTACGCGCATCACGATGCCGCGCCCCTCTTTGGTCACCTCGAGCGGGCCCTCGCCGGTCCGCGGTTTCATGGCCGCCATGCGTGCCTCCTTTGCCCCGCCGTTCCCGCGGGAGATCCGACGCGGAGCGGCTACCTTGTGGCTTGACTGTTGCCCATATTCTCCCGTATCGGCCCGCGAGGCTTGGCCGCGGGGCTCCGCTAGCGTGAGCGCGCGCTCTGCTGTGTGACGCATGGCAGGCAGGTGAGCATCCAGGAGGCGATGGTGAGCGAGTCCGTACCCCGCGAGGTCGTGCCCGGCGAGTCCGTACACGTGCACCGCGATGGAGCAGTGGCCACGCTCACGCTGGACCGGAAACAGGCGATGAACGCGCTGGACAACCCCACCAAGGTCGCGTTGCGGGATCGGCTGCACGAACTCGCCGATGACGAGTCGGTGCGGGCGGTGGTGCTCACCGGCGCCGGGGACCGTGCCTTCTGTACAGGTCAGGACCTCAAAGAGCACGTCGCCCTCCTCCAGGCCGGCGATCCGGCGCCGCTGTCGACGGTGACCGAGCACTACAACCCGATCGTGCTGGCGATCGCGACCATGCCCAAGCCGGTGATCGCGGCGGTCAACGGCATGGCAGCGGGCGCAGGAGCCTCGCTGGCCTTCGCCGCCGACTTCCGGGTCGCTGCTTCTCGCGCGGTCTTCCTGCTGGCCTTTGCCAGGATCGGGCTGTCGGTGGACACCGGGTCCTCGTGGACGCTGCCTCGGCTGGTCGGGCATGCCAAGGCCACCGAGTTTGCGATGCTGGCCGAGCCGATCTCCGCCCAAGACGCCCTCGCGATCGGCCTGGTCACCGAGGTGGTTGCGAACGAGGAGCTGGCCAGCCGGGCCGCGGCTCTGGCGCAGCGCCTGGCCGCCGGCCCCACTGTCGCCTACGGCGCGATCAAGTCCGCCCTGCACTATTCGGCCGGCGCTGACTTAGCCGCTGCCCTCACCCGAGAGGGTGAGCTGATGGCCACCACCGGAGCCTCCCAGGATCACCTCGACGCGGTGGCCGCGTTCGTGGCGAAACAGCAGGCCACCTTTTCCGGCCGCTGACCGTCCATCCGTTCGACTCAGGGACGCCCTAAGTGGAATGTCGGCCGAGCCTCATGCGGGGGCGCTGATCCGGGTGGCTCCGGCTCGGCGCGGGTCCCCGGCGGCATGCAGGCCGGTGTCCGGCTCCCACCAGGCGGCCCCGACGCCGCCGAAGTACATCGCCTGCGAGGGGAAGGTCCGGATCGGCAACTCGAGGTCACCGAGATCCAGGTCTTCTTCCACGTCGACCACGGTCGCGTCGGTCCCGACCCGTACGTGCGTCCGGGGGTGAGCGATCGCCTCGTCGAGAGGCTGCCCGCCATGCATGTGTCCGGCAAGCACCTGGGCCAGCGCCGTACTGATCCGGTCCGCACCAGGCGACCCGATCGCGAGGACGGCGCCGTCGCTACGGGACGCCACGGAGGGCGCCATGTTGGACAGCAGCCGGGTTCCGGGCCGCAATGAGTGCAAGCCACCACGATTGAGTTCCGGTTCACCGAGGCAGTTGTTCTGCCAGATTCCGGTTCCCGGCGTCATCAGTCCCGATCCGTAGCCGGCCGAGACAGTCACCGCACAGGCCACGCCATCATCACCGGCGACCGATACGTGCGCGGTACTCGGCGAACTCATCGCGGCCAGATCGCGCCGGTCGACCATCTGCAGCAGCACCTTCGCCGCTTGCACCCGGTCGGGCGCGGCTTCGAAATGGTGAATTCGGTAGCTCAGCACGGCCTCCTGGACGGCCACCAAGTGGACCACGTCCGCAACCGTCCAGTCCCCCCTTGGCCGGCCAGCCAACAGGGTCAGCATGGCGGTCAATGTCACCCCGCCGACGGCCGGTGCCGGGTTGGTCGCCAGCGTCCACCGGCCATGGTCTGAAACCAGGGCCGGTCGCAGCACTGCCTCGTACTCGGCCAGGTCCCGGGCGCCGAGCAGTCCTCCATTGGCGTCCATGTCCGAGACGATCAGGTCGGCCAAGCCACCGCGATAGAACGCCTCGGCGCCCTGGACGGCCAGCATCGCCAGTGAATCCACCAGGGCCGGAATGCGGACCAACTCGTCGGGACCGAGCAGCTGCCCGCCCGGACCGTGCAGTGCCGCGTGGCTGTCGGATTGCCACCCGAAGGCGGTCTCGTGCACGAACTCCAGATAGTGCCGGGCGGAGCGACCCAACGGGAAACCGGATCGCAGGGCCGCCGCTGCCGGCTCGAGCAGCTCCGGCCAGCCCAGACGTCCGGATCGCTCGTGCAGGAGGGCCAGTGCTGCCAACGCACCGGGAGTCGCCACCGAGCCGTGGCCGACGGTCATGATGACCCCGCCGCCGTACCCGCTGCGCACCTCCTGGACCGCACCGCCGAACCAGGACGGCGGGCGATCGCGGCCGGGCATCTCCACACCGCCGTCGATGGTGACCGGCTGCTCTCCGGGAACGGTGAGCGTGATGTACCCACCGGCCGACAGCGACACCATGCCGGGCTCGGTGACCATGGTCGCGATGGCGGCCGCGATCGCTGCATCGACGGCGTTTCCGCCGGCTGCGGCCACATCCACACCGGCCCGGGCAGCGATGTCATTGGGAGCCGCCACTGCGACGCGAACGGGCACGATGACGTTACCGCCCGGCTCGCCAGCAGTCGGCCACGTGGTCATCGACCATGCCAGTGGCCTGCATCAGGGCGTAGGCCGTGGTCGGTCCGACGAAGGAGAAGCCACGACGTTTCAGTTCCTTGGCCATCGCGACGGACTCCGGGCTGGTGGCCGGTACGTCAGCTAGTCTCGCCGGCCTCGGCGGTACCGGATCCGGGACGAAACTCCAAAGCAGGTCCGACAGACCGTTCGGCACATCGAGCGCTGCCCGCGCATTGCCGATCGTCGCGCAGATTTTGGCCCGGTTCCGGACGATCCCGGCATCGGTCATCAAGCGCGCCACGTCGGAATCGTCGTCAAAGGCGGCCACCGCGGCAATCCCGAACTGCGAGAATGCCGTACGGAATGCGTCTCGCTTGCGCAGAATGGTCAGCCAGGACAGGCCGGACTGGAAGGCCTCGAGTGACACCCGTTCGAAAAGAGCATCGTCCCCACGAAGGACCACTCCCCATTCCAGGTCGTGGTAGGCCCGATAGTCCGGCGCGGATTCAGCCCATGTGCAACGGATCCGATCGTCCAACATCACCCCGGCGGTGCTGCGGGGTAGGACTGCGCGAAGCTCGCGAACCGGTTCACCGACCGTTGAAGTCCCCATCGGGTCACCAATTTCACCAACGGCCAGCCGAGCCGGCCGATCAGCCCGAACGGCAGTTCGAGGTCCTCGGTCCAGGTGAACCGCGACCCGCCGCGGTGAGCTGCCACCGCAAAGATGCCGCGCCCGCGGATCAGCCGGCCAGTGTGCTGCATCGTGCAACGTCGCGGCGGATCCCACTCGGTGACCCGCATCCGGTCGCGTATCCCGACCTTGCCCATACCGGTGAGCGCCTCGATCTCGGTGCCCACCCCGAGAGCCGAGGCCGAGCGCAGCCGCACGGTGGTGGCCAGGATCCACTCCCCTTGCCGTTCCCAGTCGGTGATCGCGGCCCAGGTCTGCTCGGGTGGTGCGTCTACATCGACGCCGGCCACGACCTCAGGCATCTCGTGCCCCCACGTCGTCGGAATCCGCGGCGACGAGGGGCTGGGCAGTCGCCGGCTGTTGGGTCAGCTGATTGGTCAGGTCAGCGATCTTGCGGTCCCTGTCCCGCAGCGCCTCGGCCAGCTGGTCCAGGACCCAATCCACTTCGACCATTCGATAGCCCCTGAGCACCACCGAGAGCCGTAGCGCCTCGACGTCGGCAGCATCCGGTGGGCGGTCTACGGGCAGCACCACTGGCGTGCTGTCGCGGGGGGCTGGAGCGAGTTCCTCCCCACGGCCGAAGACCAGCGAGCCGATGAGGAAGAGCACACCGGAGATCACCACCAGCCCGAGAACGAACCCCAGAACGGCTAACACGGTTTCGATGGTGTCACGCGAGATCCGGACGCGGCTCGAGCACATCCTGATCTGCAGCAGCAATCACCGCTACTGCCTCGTCGACGTCGTCGGTCAACGTGATCAGGTCGAGATCGTGCGGGGCGATCTTGCCTGCTGGAAGCATCACGTCGCGGATCCAGGCCAGCAGTCCCGACCAGTACGCCGTACCGAACAGGATGACCGGAAAGCGGGTGACCTTTCGGGTCTGCACCAGGGTCAGCGCTTCGAACAGCTCATCCAGCGTCCCGAAACCGCCCGGCAGGATCACAAAGGCCTGGGCGTACTTCACGAACATCGTCTTGCGGGCGAAGAAGTACCGGAAGTTCAAGCCGATGTCGACCCAGGCATTGAGCTCCTGTTCGAAGGGCAGTTCGATGCCCAGACCCACAGAGAGCCCGCCGGCCTCTTGTGCGCCCCGGTTGACCGCCTCCATCACGCCCGGTCCGCCGCCGGTGATCGCGGCATACCCGGCTCCGGCGAGGGCGGCCCCCAGCGCGTACCCCGCGTCGTAGTCCG
>JACCTM010000190.1 GCA_013812385.1 Geodermatophilaceae bacterium
TGACCGTCTGGGTGCTGGCCAAGTTCGGTTTCAACCTCTCCAGCCTGTTCGGCTCGGCTGCGGAATCCTCTGCCGCCGCCGCGACCCCGCGCGATGTGCTGGCCCCCGGCGCGCAGTACGGCGCCACGGCGCTCTCGCAGTTCGACTTCGTGTCGCTCGGCCTGGCGCTGGTGCTGGGTACGGCCGGGCTGCCGCACGTACTCATGCGGTTCTACACTGTCCCCACCGCCAAGGACGCGCGTAAGTCCGTGGTGTGGGCGATCTGGCTGATCGGTGTGTTCTACCTGTTCAGCCTGATCCTCGGGTACGGCGCAGGGGCGCTGGTCGGCGCGGACAGGATCCTGGCCTCGCCGGGTGCGGTCAACTCGGCAGCTCCACTGCTGGCCTTTGAACTCGGGGGTACCGCACTGCTCGGCATCATCTCGGCGGTCGCTTTCGCGACGATCCTCGCTGTGGTGGCCGGGCTGACGATCACCGCGTCGGCGTCCTTCGCCCACGACATCTACGCGTCGGTGATCAAGAAGGGGGTCAAGACCGACACCAGCGGTGTCAACGAGGTGAAGGTCGCCCGGATCACGGCGGTGGTGATCGGTGCGGTCTCGATCGTGCTGGGCATCCTCGCCCTGCAGGCCGGGCTGAACATCGCCTTCCTCGTCGCGCTGGCCTTTGCGATCGCGGCTTCGGCGAACCTGCCGACGATCCTGTACACGCTGTTCTGGAAGAACTTCACCACCCAGGGCGCGGTGTGGAGCATCTACGGCGGGTTGATCGTCTGCGTCGGGCTGATCATCTTCTCGCCGGTGGTGTCCGGCGCCCCGGTTAATCCCGTCACGGGGCTGAGCCCGTCGATCTTCAAGGGCGTGGACTTCCAATGGTTCCCGCTGAACAACCCGGGGATCGTGTCCATCCCGGTGTCGTTCTTCCTCGGCTGGCTCGGGACGAAGTTGTCCAAGGAGCGGCCCAACGTGGAGAAGTACGGCGAGCTCGAGGTCCGCTCGCTGACCGGGGTCGGCGCCGAGAAGGCGATCTACCACTAGACACATCCCCGCTCTCACCTGGGAGCTCTCTCGAAAGGACTGACACCGGCACTGCCCTGCCGGTCGAACCCCGAGCCCGCTCTGTGCCCATGGCCAGGGCGGGTTCGGTCCGTGCGAAGCTTGACTGATTCCGATAGTCCGGCTGGCGAGTTCGGGGATGTTGGCGTCACCCCAATCCATGACCCCGACAGCCGATCGAGCATCGGGTGCGTATCGAAGCGGGCAGCACTGCTGCTCCGTCCGGCGCGGTGATCGGTGGCCGCAGCGCGCTATGCCTCTCCGGTCTCCGCGAGGCCGTCGTGATCCGCCGGTAGAAGTGATCGTGCCCCAGGGTCTGCGGTTTGGCCCGATCCGTGGTCTCCGGGTACGGATGGCGCCGATGCCCGCCCAAGACGTCACGCGGGCCCCGATCCCACGGACTACAGAGCTGCGCAGCTGCCTCGACAATCGCCCGCGAACCGGACCTCATCGAGGCCGTGGTCGCGTTGGACCTGACGTTGGGTCGCGGCAGGATGCTCTCCATTGAGCTGTTTGATCTCGCCGACCAAGTCAGCGCGGTGCCAGGCGCACGCCGCGCCAAGATTGCGGCCGGGTCCGCCGACGGCCGGGCGGAGTCTCCCGCAGGAGTCGCGTCTGAGTGTGGTGCTCGCGCTTGCCGGTCTGCGGCCGGTACCGCAGTTCGAGGTATCTGATCGCGAGGGCCGTTTCGTTGCTCGCGTCGACCTGGCATTCAGCGCCGAGCGGATCGCCGTCGAGTAAGAAGGCTCTTGGCATTGGGAGCCGGGCCAACTGCACCGGGACCGCAAGCGACTGGATCAGCTGACCGCCGCCGGTTGGCGGGTCATTCATGTGACCTCGCCGGGCCCGCTGCAGGGCTCAGGTGGCCATCGCGGCGACCGGGGACGTACGAGCCGCACGCCGCGCTGGCAGCACCGACGCGAGGACACCGGCCACCGTGGCAACCGCAACAACCGCACCGATCTGCAGCCACGGGATGTCGAGGACCAGCGCTGCGGCCTGCCCAAGGATGGCGCTGGTCCCGGCCAGGCCGTACCCCGCGCCGATCACCACTCCGAGGACTGCGGCCACACCGGCCACCAGCAACGCTTCCCAGGCGAGCAACCCCCGCAGCTGACCGCGGGTCAGTCCCAGTGCGCGCATCAGTCCATTCTCCTGTCGACGTTCGATCACCGACAGCGCCAACGTGTTGCCGACCCCGATCAGGGCAATCAGCACCGCAACTCCCAGCAGGGCGGTGACGATCAGTAGCAGGGTTTCCAGAATGGAGGTGAGGGCCTGCCGCACGCTCGTCACGCCGGCCACCTCGACACCCAAAATAGTTTGTCCCGCAAGCCTAGTGATCTCGTTCAGCGTGACTGCCTCGGCCTCAGCGCCCCGGTCGTCGACCAGACGCAGCCAGATCTGACCAACCGGGGCCTCAGCATCCAGAACGGACAGGTCGGTGGCCGCCATGGTGATCGCCGTGCTCGTCTCGCTCACTTGGGCGGTCAGCGTCACCGAGCGGTCGTCCTTGGTGAGAGTGACCGGCGCGTCTTGCCTGATCCCCCAGGACTCAGCAAGCCACGCCGCCAAATACACCTCGCCGACGTCGGGTACTCCGGCGTCGCCCGAGCGCGCGGTCTGGCCTCCGGCGACCGGATCGACGCCGAAGGCGCGCTCCGCGAAGCCGTCGGGCCCGGTGACCTCGGTGCTGGTCAAACTCACGCCCGTCGCCACTCCACCAACGCCACTCAATTCATCCAGCAGGCCCTCGGGGATCTCCTCGCCGTGACTGGTGACGATCACGTCGGTCGGATAACTGGCGCGGAGCTCTGCTTCGGCGGTGGCCTTGGTTGAGGCGGCGCCGACGATCATGGCGGTGGTCAGCGAGACGCCGATCAGCAGCGCGGTCGCCGTTGCCGCCGTACGGCGTGGATTGCGGGTTGCGTTCCCGGCCGCCAGCGACGCGGGAACCCCACCGAATCGGGCGGCCGCGCGACCGGCGAGTGCAACGACGGGCGGGATGATCCGCT
>JACCTM010000206.1 GCA_013812385.1 Geodermatophilaceae bacterium
GCCTACAGCCGGGCGATGGCGCCCAGGTTGGCCGAGGAGGGCATCACGCTTTCCGTGGTCTGCCCGGGCTTTGCCGACACTCAGCTGATCGGGCCGATGCGTTCTGTCTTCGAGGACACGGGATTTCCGATTCTCACCGCAGAAGACGTCGCCGCGGCACTGCTGTTGGCACACGACGAGGCGGAAGCCGGTGCTGCGTACGTGGTTCAGCCTGGCATGCCGCCCACGCCGTACCGGTTCCGCAATGTGCCGGCGGCTCGGGACGCCTCAGGTGCGAGCGTCGCCGTCCCGACCGGGCTGTCTGACCATTCCCTGGCCGCGGAGCGCGATCAGCGCGCCGAGTGAGGGCGCTGCCGGCAACCGGCGTCGCGCAGGCGGTCCTCGCCGCCCCTGGCCGCCGAGGTCGATCGCTGATCTTCTGGCATACCGTGGAATGGCAGGGCAAGCCCGCCGGCGGGGGAGGAGATGACCACGGTGATGCCGGGCCCGGGGCGGCGCGCATGGCTGCTGCTGTTGCTGATGTGCTCGACGCAGTTCCTCAATGTGGCCAACATCAGCTCGGTCAACATCGCCCTTCCCGATATCGCGGCCGATCTGGGCTTCAGCGCGGCGACGCTCCCGTGGGTCGTCTCGGCCTATCTGTTGACCTTTGCGGGCTTTCTCCTGGTCAGTGGCCGGATCGCAGATCTGTTCGGTCGACGCAAAGTGTTGACCATCGGATTCACGATCTTCGCCGCGAGCACTCTGGTCGACGCTGTTGCGGTCAACCCGCAGATGTTGGTCGCGGCCCGGGCCGTACAGGGGATCGGTGCGGCGGCCACGATCCCGGCCGCCTTGGGCATCTTGACTAGCACTTTCATCGAGGCGTCGGCGCGTAGCCGGGCGGTCGCGGCCTTTGGTGCCGCGGGCGCCGTCGGGTTCGCCTGCGGTCTCATCCTCGGCGGTGTGGTCACCGGACCACTTGGCTGGCGTTGGGTGTTCGGCCTCACGGCCGTGCCCGCCGTGGTGCTGCTCGCGCTCACGTTCCGCTTCGTACCGCGCGACGCGACGAGTGACCTCGCCACGGGCCGCGTCGATGTGATCGGCGCTTTGACGGCCACCTCCGGACTGCTCGGCTTGGTGTTTGCCCTCACCAATGCCGCCAGGTCGGGGTGGGGATCGCCTGGCACCCTCTCGGCCCTGATCGGCGGGGTGGTTCTGTTGGGAGCGTTCCTGTGGGCCCAGGCGCGGGTACGGGAGCCGCTGATGCCGTTGAGCCTCTTCCGACGGCCGGACCTGGCTGCGGTGGTGGTGATCGGCTTCTGCCTGTTCGCAGCCTGGGTCGGTGCGAACTACTTCCTGGTTCTCACGCTGCAGCGGGTGCTCGGATACAGCGCCGGCGAAGCCGCGATGGCGCTGCTTCCGCTTGCCATCGGCGGCCTCATCTTCGCGACACTGGCCGGCCGCCTGTTGCCGCGGACCGGTCCCAAGCCGCTCCTAGTCGTCGGCCTCACTGTGTACGTGGCCGGTCTCGGGCTGATGGCGGTCATCGAGACGGGGACCGGTTACTGGCCACACATCCTGGTGGCCATCGTGTTGGCCGTCGCGGGCAACAGCATCACCTTCGTGGCAGCGAACGTGGTCGCGCTGGCTTCTGCTCGTCTGGACGACCAGAGCCTCGTCGGGGGCCTGTTCAATACCGGAATGCAGGTCGGCGGCGGCCTCGGGCTCGCGATCATGAGCGCGGTTGCCGCCGGCCGGATCAATGCCGGCTCATCCACTGGGGCGTTGCTGTCCGGTTATCAAGCGGCCTTCTGGACTGCTGCCGGCATCGCAGCGCTAGGCCTCCTGATCACCGCCGCTCTCCGCCGAGCAATTGCCTCGGAGCCCTCAACCCGGACCTCGGGCCCTACGCGAGGTCTGAGGGTTCTTCGACGACGGGTTGACCGCAGAGAGGCCATCGACGACCGCGCGTAGCGTTCATCCTTACGCGTCAATGGCTCCGTTACCGTCGCGAGCGTGACGGCGATGATGATGACCATGAAGGCTTGGCGGGTCCACGAGCTCGGGACGCCGGACGGCGTCTTGCGGTTCGAGGACATCGAGGTCCCGACGCCCGGCGACGGTCAGGTGCTCGTCAGAGTCAGAGCCGCCGCCTTGAACTTCCCCGACCTGTTGATGATCGCCGGGAAGTATCAAGTCCGGCCGCCGCTCCCCTTCATTCCCGGTGTCGAGCTCACCGGCGAGGTCCTCGAGACCGGACAACGCGTGGTCGGCTCGCCCGCTGACGGCTTTGGTGCGTTCGCGGAGTACGCGCTGATGGACGAAGCGGAGGTCTGGCCGGTTCCGGATGCGATGCCTGACGACGAGGCGGCCGCGCTGTTTCTCACCTACCAGACCGGGTACGTCGGCCTGCACCGCCGTGCCCGGTTGCAAGCCGGCGAGGTGGTCCTGGTACACGCCGGCGCCGGGGGAGTGGGATCGGCGGCCATCCAACTCGCGAAGGCGGCTGGCGCCACAGTGATCGCCACGGCCGGTGGCCCGGACAAGGTGGCCGTCTGCCTGCAACTCGGCGCTGATCACGCCGTCGACTACCTGGCCGAGGACTTCGTTGGCCCGGTCAAGGAGATCACCGGCGGGCGGGGCGCTGACGTCATCTACGACCCGGTCGGGGGCGACGTCTTCGACGCCTCGCGCAAGTGCATCGCCTTCGAGGGCCGGATCGTCGTCGTGGGGTTCACCGGTGGGCGGATCGCCGACGCGCCGACCAATCACGCACTGGTCAAGAACTACAGCGTGGTCGGTCTGCATTGGGGCCTCTACCGCACCCACGAACCGGCGCTCATCTCCGACGTTCACGACGAGCTGAGCCGTCTGTACGCTGCAGGGAGTATCAAACCGCTTGTCTCGCAGACACTTCCACTTGCCGATGCGCCGCAGGCACTGGCCGCCCTCGGCCGTCGCGAAACGATCGGCAAGGTCGTGCTGACGCCGTAATCGCGAGTCGTCCTCGCTACAACACCGGGCCAGGTAGGTGCGCGTGCGTACGGCGGCGACGCAACGTCACCTTCCGAGTTCCGTCGGCGTGCAGCAGAACCCTGGCCAACTCCCAGCCGCCGGTATCGGCCTGAATCGACAGGAGCACCGCCGCAGACGCGCGGTCGGTGCCAGGAGGTATCCGCACGGGTACGTACTCGTACTCCGTGCGCACACTCTTCATCCGCTGCATTGTTCGCTCAGGATTGGATGGTCTGCAACTCCCCGGTCGTCCGGCCGACCACGAACAGCCGTCCGGATTCCGGGTCCACCGCCACCGTGTTGGGCTGGCGAACCGTGGGAAAGCGGGC
>JACCTM010000210.1 GCA_013812385.1 Geodermatophilaceae bacterium
TCGAAGCCATGATCGATCACCACACCGGCGCGATCCAGATGGCCCAGACCGAACAGCAGGACGGCGCCTCCGCGGACGCGATCGCGCTCGCCGAGGAGATCGAGCGGGCCCAGACCGAGGAGATCGACAGGATGCGGGAGCTGCTCGCCGACGCCGAGTAGGCACAGTCAGGAGTAGGCACAGTCAGCCAGCTACTGCCCTTGTCCTGACGCCGAGGCATTCCCCGCCACCCCAGGGTCAGGTGGGGAATGCCTCGGCGTAGGCCGCCTCCAGCTCCGGCGTCGCCTCGCCGCTGAAACCGCAGCCGTTGACCACTCCGTTCGTCGAGGCGATGAGATAGCGGACGCCTCGCTGAAAGTCCACTCCGTCCAGCGCTGACGAGGTCTGGCCGGGGGACAGCCCCAGCGAAACGACATCGGCATCACCGCCGGCGTACCAGCGGTCGACATCGAGAGTCACCGCGTCTGCGCTGATCTCGGTGACCGTTCCGGCCAGAGCGACCGGCATGTCGCGGAGGAACTCGACGTCGAAGGGGATACACGACGACATCGTGTCCCCGGAACCGAGTGACAGGCTCAACGTGCTCGGCGCAGACGGGCCGGAGTCGGCGTCATCACCGGCGAGGATCACCGCCGTGACGGTCGCAGCAGCCACGGCGCCGGCGGCGGCGCAGGCGATCAGGATCGAACGCAGTCGTCCCGGATGCCGGTTGTCAGACGCTATGTCCGGGCCGGACTCGATGATGGCCATGGTTTTCGCCAGGATGTGGTCGGCGCGCCCGTGGGGGAGCGGCGCGGGGACTGCGGTCGGTCGCATCGGGTCGATCGCCGACAACCTGGCTCGCAGTTGATCCTGTCGCCCGGTCATCGGGATGCCTCCGTTCCTTGATGCTTGGGTAGTTGTCCGGTTCCCGGCGAGTTCTTTCCCGGCGCCAACTGGTCCTTGAGTCGTCGGGTCGCCCGGTGCAGGCGGATGCTCACGGCGTTGGGGCTGATGTCGAGCACCCGGGCGATCTCACGGGGTGCCAACTGTTCCCAGGCCCACAGCCGCAGGAGCTCGCGGTCATTGTGGGACAGCGCCGTGAGGGCCTCGGTGAGATCCAGATCTGGCCAGGGCGTTGCTGTGGGCACCGGCACTTCGTCGGCAAGGCGGGTCAGTAGTCGAACTCGGCGCTGAGCGGCCCGGCGGCTGTTGGCCAGGCAGCGACGGGCGACGGCGTAACACCACGGCAGAGGCGCTTCCTCGGGGATGTCGTCGGCCCGGCGCCAGAGGACCAGCAAGACGTCGCCCAGGACGTCTTCGGCAGTGTCGACGTCGGCGCGTCTGAGCAGGTAACGCTGTACCGGCATGTAGACGGCTGCCACGACATCCTCGAAGCGGCGCCGCCGGGCGGAGTCCGAAAGAGCGGCCACATCCCGAGTGTGTCCGGTCCAACGCCCATTCTTTCGACGACGCCCGCACCAAAATCAACGATGTGCCGGCATTAGAGCCGGGTCCCATCCACCGCTTGGGCATCGCCGGGGATCAACTCGTACCTACAGGGGTATCGAGACGTACTGACTAGACAGTGACATCTTGTCTGGATAGATTATGGCATCTAGGCCAGACGGCCGCACACTGACAGGAGCTTCCATGACTGAGCCGCCCGAGCAGCAGAATCGCGACCTGTACGCCGGCGCCGAACCGGTTCGTCAATCGGGCACCGGCATGCCGCGGTGGGTCAAGGTGTTCGGCATCGCGGAAGGCTCACGTCGGTCAGGTCAACCCATCTCTCGACCGCGCCGACCCCCTCGATCTCGGTGATGCCGTATGACGACGCGCCCGAAGTCGAAGCGGCGCTGGTCGCCCACGGGTATGTCCTGGATGAGGTTCGCGGCGCGCCCGATCGGCCCGGACGAGAGTTTGTATTTTCGGCGCGGCGCCCGGAGTGAGGCTGCGGCGGCTCACAGAGATGCGAAGTGCGTCAGTGCGTCAGCGCGACGGCGCACGCTGCGGCTTGGGGTGCTCGCGCTGTTTGCGCTGCCCGTACCGGGTCATGCCGCGGGGTTTGAAGACCGACAGGGTCAGGGCTGCGAGGAGGAGCAGCAGCGCGCCAACCGAGTGGATCAGTGGTGACGGGTCCCGCAGATCGCTGAGGTCCGCACCCGCCGACGTCGGGTCTGCGGCGACGTCGGCCAGGAAACTGAGGGTCCGCATGTACAACAGCAGGATCAGGGTGGCGAAGAGGTTCATGCCCAGTTTGAACAGGACCCAGTAGTGCCGAAACAGTCCCCATGTGGTCCCCAATGACTGGACGATGCCGGTGAGCAGCGAGGCAAACCCAAGCGGCACGAGGACTGCCCACGCGGCCGGCTCCATCACCAGATAGACGCCACGCACGGTCTGCGCATCCTGACTAGTCAGCGCGAGAACCCCCAGCGCCAGGAACACCACGACCGCACCCAGCCATCCCACCGAGGAAGCGACATGCGCAGTGAGCGCGAACTTCCGCAGCCGGGGCGTCATCGTCACAGCGATATGTCGAATCCTGTCCAGCTCAACAACGACGAGGGAACAACAGAGTCACCGGATCCTGAGTGGCGACTGGGGCCGTGCTCTCCACCGCCCACGTTGAGCAGCAGCATGACCGTGACCATCAGGACGACGATGAGGGCCACGATCGCCGAGACTTTGACCCACCGCGGTACACCGTCACCCGAATCCCCAGCGGGCTCGACAGCGGCATCGTCACCGGAGTTGGGGTAGCGGGATGGGTCAGTCATAAGGGGATCCTCCGTCGAAGCGAACTTTCAGCCTGGGGTCCGTCCGACTGTACGATACATACTGTCGTTGTCAAGCAACCGTGTCTCGCAAAAGCCGACACATCCCCAGGGCTCAATCACGGCGAGCCCTCAGTGCGCTATGAGTGACGACGCCGGCCCGGAGTAGGCGCAGCCTGCAACCCAGCCAGGGTGACCGTGACCAGCCGCCGGACCGCCGCCTTGGACGGCAGGCTGCTGGCCGCTGCGAGGGCGTTCAGGCAATAGCTCGCGAGTTCGTCAGGTGCGACATCGTCCCGGAGGTCGCCGGCCTTGGCGCCCTCGGTCAGCAACCCGCGGACCATGCTGCGGAGTTGCTCTTCGGCTCTGCCGACGTGCTCGCCTCGATGCAGAAAGGCTGAGAGTTCTTTGTCGTGGTGCCCGTGTGATTCGTGGGCGATGAGGGCGTAGGCATGGAGGACGTTTTCGAGTCGCTGTCCGGCCTCGTGTGCCTGGTCTCGGGCTTCAGCGAGTTGCTCGAGGTGCGTACTTATTCGACGCTCGTGCCAGGCGAGCAGGATGGCTTCGACGTCTGGGAAATACTTGTACAAGGTCGCCCGGCCGATTCCGGTCTCCTCGGCAATCTGCGACATCGTCACCGACAGCAATCCGCGCTCGGCCACCAGAGCCGCAGTGGCGTCGAGCGTCGCGTCGCGTACGGCGCGGCGATGCGCCTCGATTGTGTCGCTCCAAAGCTTTGGCACGGCCTTGAGTGTACATGACGGCGTTCCCAGGGCAATATGACGCTGCGTCGACATTTTGTCTCGAAAAATTCTTGACGTCGTGTCATATAGACGACAGAGTGTCTCGTAAAGGCATCGGTAGCCGACAACACCGGAGGTAGATCCATCGTGGGACATGCAATCCAGGTCAGCGACGTCACGAAGGCGTATCCCTTGGCGGCTGGCGAGTTCGTCGCCGTCAAGGACCTCAGTCTCGACATCGAACAGGGGGAGTTCGTCGCGATCGTCGGACGCTCGGGCAGCGGCAAGACGACGTTGCTGAATCTGCTTGCCGGTATCGATCGGCCCACCTCGGGAACGGTTCGCGTTGCGGACGCCGATCTTGGGTCGTTGTCGGAATCAGGACTGGCCGCTTGGCGGGGCCAAAGCGTCGGGCTGGTATTTCAGTTCTTCCAGCTGTTGCCCACGCTGACCGTGATCGAGAACGTGATGCTGCCGATGGACTTCGCCAAGAAGATCCCAATTGCACAGCGGCGCGATCGGGCCCAGCAATTGCTGGACAGGATGGGTGTTGGCACGCAGGCGAACAAGGTGCCCGCCACCCTGTCGGGGGGCCAGCAGCAGCGCGCCGCAATCGCCCGGGCGCTGGCCAACGATCCGCCGATCCTGCTGGCCGACGAACCGACCGGCAACCTGGACTCCACCACCGCCGACGCTGTCCTCGAGCTGTTCGCCGATCTGAATGCCGACGGGCAGACCATCGTGGTGGTCACCCATGAGCGTGATATCAGGTCGATCGTCGGTCGAGAGGTGACTCTCGTGGACGGCCGCGTCGTCACCGACGAGCGGGCGGGGGCGTCGGCATGAGCAGCCTGCTGACCGTCAAGTTGGGCCGAGACCTGCGCGCGAGTTGGTCCCGGTTCCTACTGATGGTGCTCGCGATCGCGATCAGCCTGACGACCTTCGCTGCGGTGCTGTTTGCCTGGGCCGCCAGCGGCCGGGAGACCACCGGCGCCTACGCGAGCACCGAACCGGCATCGGCGACGTTCCTGCTCGACGAGGCGATCGACGCCGGTCAAATGGTGGAGATCGCGGCTGAGACCGCTCGGCAGCCGGGGGTGATCGAGGCGACCGGGCGCACCCAGTTCACCAGTGACGTCGAGGTCGACGGCCAACCAGTGGAGATCCCGCTGCAGGTGTTCGTGGCCGCCCCGGACGACCCGATGCGGATGGTGACGTTTTCATGGCGGAGCGGACCTGGCCACCGGCGGCTGGGGAGATCTTCATCGGAGGCGGCTCGATGTCGCTGCTGGGTGTGTCGGTCGGAGACACCATCACCATCCAGGCACCGAACGGTGAACCGGTCCGGCTGCGGGTGGCCGACTCCGTTTATGACCCCAGCCTCGCGCCGGCACCTCAGGAGCAGACGGGTCGCGCTTATCTGTCAGCCGCGGCGCTGTTCGCCTCCCACAATCCGGCCGCTTTCGATCAATTGAAGATCCAGGTCGCCGACCCGGGGCAGGAGAGGCCAAGCCGGGACCGCAATGCCATCGTGGCTGTCGCCGGTGACGTCGGCATGTGGCTGGTACGCGAATACGGTCTCACGATCCGTGAGATCCAGATCCCCAAGCCCTACGCGCACCCCCACCAGTGGCAGGCCGACGCCCTGCTTCTCTCACTGCTCGCCGGCGGCGCGGCGGCCCTGGTGCTCAGCACGATGCTGGTCGCGAACATGCTCAACAACCTGTTCACCCAGCAGATACCCCAGATCGGCATCATGAAGGCGATCGGTGCTCGATCAGGGCGGATCGGGCGCCTGTACCTGATGATGACCCTGATCGTGGCCGGGGCAGCCACCCTGCTGGCGCTGGTTCCCGCCATCCTGCTCGGCCGCCTCGCGGTCGAGTACTTCCTTCAGTTCCTCGGCATCGAGCCGGCCAGCCTCTCAGCGCCCTGGTGGACCTACGTGGTGGTCCTGGCCGTCGGCCTTGGCCTGCCACCGTTGATGGCGCTGGTCCCGCTGGTCAAAACCAGCCGTACGACCGTACGGGCGGCGATCGATCACCATGGCCTCGGCTCGACGTCGAGTGCGGCGACTCGCGTACTGGCCCGACTGGGCCGCATCCCTCGCCTCGACCGTGGCCTGCTCATGGCACTGCGTAACACCATCCGGCGTCCAGCCCGGTTCCTGCTCGCCGTGGGCCTGCTGGGCACCGCGGGCATGGTGTTCGTCGCCGGGATGTCGTTGAGCTCCGGCACGGAGGCGATAGCCGAAGAGCAGCAGGAGCAGGGCAACTGGGACGTCGACGTGCAACTGACCAACCCCGCCTCGGTGGACGAGGTCACCAGAATCGTGGAAAGCGTGGCCGGCGTCAGCCAGATCGAGGCCCTGAATGTCGTCCAAACCGGGGTTGCTGCGCCCGGACAGATCCCGGTCACCCGCACCTATCCCGACCAGGGTCATGGCCGCATCTCGGTCACCGCGATCTCCGTAGCCGACACGATGCGCCCAACCCCCAAGCTGCTGGAAGGCCGCTGGCTGAACCCGGGTGAAACCGGGGCGGTCGTACTCAACCAGGTGACCCGCACCAACACCGTCCCAGGCATCCGTGCCGGTGACACCGTGCAACTGATCATCGCTGGCACGAGCACGACCTGGGTCGTCGTCGGCCTCGTGGAGGAAAGGGAGGGCGGCGGTGGCGGGGTATACACCACGGCCGAAGGGTTGGCCGAGGCCATGGGCCAGCCGCAGCGGGTGAACGTACTGCGCATCGTCACCGACAGCCAGGACGAGCCGACCCGCGAAGCAGTCGCCGCAGACATCGACAGGAGTCTCACCGAAGCAGGCATCGAGGTGAAATCCTCGGCCTCGATCAGTCGGAGCGAGGCCATCTCCGCTGGCCACCTGGGTCCTGTCGTGCTGATCCTGGTGGGGGTCGCCCTCCCCCTTGGTGTGGTCGGGGTCATCGGCCTGGCCTCCACGATGGGGGCGAACGTCCTCGACCGAACCCGGGAGTTCGGTGTTATGCACGCCATCGGAGCACGCCCCAAGGCGGTTCGTCGCATCGTCGTCGCCGAGGGCGTCGTTCTGGCCTTCACCAGCTGCTTGGTGGCCGTTATCCCGACGCTGGCACTAACTGCGGTCCTTGGCGCGGGACTGGGCGACCTGTTTTTCTCCGCCCCGCTGCCCTACCGCATCTCCATCCTCGCCGCCGCAATCTGGACTGCAATCGTCATCCTCGGCGCCGTACTCGCTACCGAGGCAGCGGCGACCCGCGCGTCCCGTCTCACTGTCCGCGAAGCCCTCGCCTACATCTGACGACCAGGATCGGCACTGCTGGACGGAGAACGTTTGGCGTGGGCGAGGATGCGCTCCCGAGAGGGGATGTGGGTGCCACGTGCGCCGCCGTGGTCGC
>JACCTM010000221.1 GCA_013812385.1 Geodermatophilaceae bacterium
GGACGCCGGGCGGCAGCCCGGCCTCGTAGGCCAATTCGGCAAGCCGCACAGATGCCGACGGATCGCGGTCGCTGGGTTTGAGTACGAACGAGTTGCCGCACGCGATGGCAATCGGTGCCATCCACATGGGCACCATCACCGGGAAGTTGAACGGTGTGATGCCAGCGACCACTCCGAGCGGTTGGCGGACCGACCAGGCGTCGATGCCCTGTGACACCTGTTCGGAGTGCTCGCCTTTCAGCTGGTGCGCGATCCCGGTGGCGAAGTCCAGGACGTCGAGCCCTCGGCGTACCTCGCCCTGGGCGTCGGAGAACACCTTCCCGTGCTCGGCACTGACGATGGCGGCCAGTTCGTCCACCTGCTCGGCCATCAACCGACGCCAGCCGAACAAGATCTGCGTCCGGCTGCTCAACGAGGACGCACCCCATTCGGCCGAGGCCGACAGCGCCGAGCTGACCGCCGCGTCGACGTCGGCCTCGTCGGCCAGGGCGACCTGGCGGGCCACCTTTCCGCTGACCGGGTCGAAGACATCACCGTGTCGGCTGGTCCCCCCCACGGTCAGCTTCGCGTCGATGACGTGCGGGACGATCTCAGTCAGTTGGTCGGTCATGCCGATACCTCTCTTTTCGGGGATGTGGCGGCACCGTCGACGGCTCGCGCGGCGGCAGTAGCAGCCGACCGGGGAGCGGCGGTTGTCTTGCGTACGACCAGGGTCGGTTCGAGCTGCAACCTGGCCACCGTGTCCCGGTTGCCGCGGATCCGGTCGAGCAGCAGTTCGACGGCGAGGCGGCCCATCTCGTGTCGCGGCTGGTGCAGCGTGGTCAGCGAGACATGCCGTAGTGCAGCAAGCGCGGTGTTGTCGTAGCCCACCACAGACATGTCGGCCGGCACCTGCAACCCGTGGTCCTCCAGCTCGGCGATGGCCCCGACCGCGTTGAGGTCGTTGGAGCAGAAGACCGCGGTTGTCTCCGGGGCGCTGCTCAACAGCGCCCGAGCACCCAGCACGCCGCCGGTCTCGGTGTATTCGCTGCGCACGATCAGCGGTGCCAGCCCGGCCTCGGCCATCGCGGCGCGATAACCGCGCCTGCGCAATGCGGCTTGCGCCCCGTTGCCGCCGTCCAGGTGCGCGATCCGCCGGTGTCCGAGACCGGCGAGGTGCGCCACGGCAAGCCGGGCACCGGCCTCGCTGTCGTCGGTGACCGTGTCGATGTCGGGATGCCGGCAACTGCGGGTGACTGCGATGACCGGCGACTGGCGAGCCGCCGCGGCCATGATCCGGGTGGCCACGACCGGCCCGAGCAGGACCAGACCGGCTGGTGAGAACGACAGCAGGGTGTCGATCACCTGCTCCTCCCGGGCAGCCCGGCGCTGACCGGTCTGCAGGAGTAGCGAGAAGCCCTGCTCGTGGGCAGCCTGGTCGACACCGTCGACCAGGTCGGCGAAGAACTGATTGTGCAAGTCGGACACCAGGACTCCGAGCACGGTCGAGTCCCGGCTGGCCAGCTGCCGGGCCATGGCATGCGGCCGGTACCCGAGCTCCGTCGCTGCCGCGAACACCGCGGCCCGTCGTTGCGGGCTCACCCTGGGCGAGTTCCGCATCACCAGGGACACCAGGGCGCGGGAGACGCCGGCGCGCAGCGCAACGTCCTGCATCGTGGCTCGCCCCATGTCCCTCCCTTCCCGTCGTACCGGCCGTACGCCAGGAAAACGCAACAGGTCCGAACCCTTGACACCGAGGGGCCGGACGCTACAAGGTTGTCGCGCTCCAATCAATAGAGCGCTCTAACGCCGAGAAGGGGTCTTCGTGCGGATCGGCATCACCGGCGCAGGACGGATCGGGGCGATGCATGCCCGCAATCTCAGCCAACTGTCCGGCGTCGACGAACTCATCCTGCACGATCCCTTGCCCGGTCGGGCGCCAGGCGTAGCAACGCAATTGGCCGGGTCGACGGTTCGGATCCGTACGGTCGAGGGCTATTCCGAGCAGCTCGGCCAGGTCGACGGTGTGGTCGTGGCCACCCCGACCACCACGCATGCCGACCTCGTGCTGCTCGCCGTCGCGGCCGGAGTGCCGACGCTGTGCGAGAAGCCGGCCGCCGACAACGAGCCGCGACTCCGGGACATGGTCGAGGCGGTCGATCGCTCCGGGGTCGAGGTCCTGGTCGGCTTCCAGCGTCGCTTCGACCCACCGTTGGTCGAGATGCGCCGCCGAGTGCTCGCCGGGGAACTCGGCACCGTCTATCACGTACGAGCGCTGGGCCAGGACCACGAGCCACCCGATCTCGGGTTCATCCCGACCTCCGGCGGGATGTTCCGAGATCTGTTCATCCACGACCTGGACGCGATCCCCTGGCTGGTCGACGAGCCGGTCGTGGAGGTGTACGCCACCGGATCGGTGCTGGTGGACGACGCCTTCGCCGCCAGCGGCGACGTCGACACCGCCGTCGTACTGCTCCGGTTCGCCTCCGGAACCTTGGCCACCCTGACCGGGGGCCGGCGCGACGGGTTGGGCTACGACCACCGGATCGAGGTGATCGGGAGCCGCGACGCTCTCGTGGTCGG
>JACCTM010000229.1 GCA_013812385.1 Geodermatophilaceae bacterium
CCACCTCCATCACGGTGTCCTCACCCTTGGCCACCGGCAGCTCGTACTCCTCCTTGGGAAGCAGGTCACGCACCTTTTTCCCGGCCAGACCGGCGAACATCTCATCGGCGGTCTGCTCGTCGATCACTCGAGCCAGCGCTTCGTCATCCTGGACGTAGCGAGGGATGACAAACCGCAAGACCTGGGAGCCGGGCAGGATCGTGTGCGGGCTGCCGTCGCCGTGGCAGACCACGATCCCGGGCAGCTTGCGCTCGGCCATCAACTGGGCGGCCTCGAGTGCGTCGGAATCCAAGCCGACGGCGGGAAATGGGACTGCGAGATCACGGGCCTGCATTCGGCCACCCTAATGATCGCTTCAGTGGGCCAGCGTGCGATCCAACCGATCGAGCATGTTCTCCAGCGCCGCCTCGAACTCGTTGTCGCTGTGGTCCTCGGACAACCGAGTGCCGAGACGAAGCACCTGCGGGAATGCATTGACCGAGGACTCGGCGCCGCCAGCGGTAACCTCCGCGTGGCCGAGCGAGTCCACCACGATGTCTGACTCGGCAGTACGTGCGGCGGCCTCCAGAAGCAGGTGGCCGAGCAGGAAACTGGAAAAGGCACGGTAGGCCGCAATGGCGCTCTCGTCGGTGAATCCACGCGAGATCAACTCACTGAGAAAGTCCTCGACGACCTTCAGGCTACGAAGTGGTGGACGAAGCCAGGGCGCGGCCGGGTGACGCGTCGCGATCAGCGGGAAGACTGCGGGATGTTCCTGGGCGATCCGGCGGACGCCGTGAGCCAGCCACTGCAGGTATGCCTGCCACCCGTTGAGTGGCTCCACGGTGTCAGGGTTCAGATGCAGTTCGGAGACCATGCTCTCGACGATGCACTCGAGCAGGTCTTCGCGGCCGTTGACGTACCGGTAGAGCGACATCGCTTCGACGCCGAGTTCCTTGCCGAGTCCACGCATGGTCAACGCGGGCAACCCGTTGTCGTCCACGAACAGTACGGCGGCAGAGATGATCAACTCCCGGCTCAGGGGTAGTCGCCTCCCGGTGACATCCACCCCGTCGGGATCAGTGCTGACTGCCGGCGCCATGACCTCCCACTTTCCTCGCCACGCTCTCAGGTACGTCTTATTGACGCAGTCTTTCACTGCGAGCCGGTTACGACCACTCACCGCCCATGTATCGGGTACAACCGAGGGGTGGACCGGGAGGGTGAGTTGGCGTCTCGATGCACCGGCTCGAGCCGGATCGCGGCCGTGGCCGTGGCATTGCCCGACCACCGATACGACCAGGCTGACATCACCGCGATGGTGACCGACCTTGTCCTGCCCGCCGGAATGTCTCCCGCGCTGTTGCGCCGGCTGCACGGCAATGCCGGCGTTGACCAGCGTCACCTGGCCCTGCCGCTGGCCGACTACGCCGAGCTCGATGGCTTCGGGGCGGCCAACGACGCATTCATCCGGGTCGGGACCGATCTCGCCGTGCGAGCCGTGACCGAGGCCCTGGATCGTGCCGGGCTGACGGCCCAGGATGTCGATCTGATCATCGCCACCTCGGTGACCGGGATCGCCGCGCCATCCTTGGATGCCCGCCTCGTCCCACGCCTGGGTTTGCGGCCGGACGTGAAGCGGATCCCGATCTTCGGCTTGGGCTGTGTCGCCGGCGCCGCGGGGGTGGCCCGGGTGCACGACTACCTGGTGGGGCATCCGGACGACGTGGCCGTTCTGCTGGCCGTGGAACTGTGCTCACTGACCGTGCAGCGCGACGACCCGTCCACGGCCAACCTGGTGGCAAGCGGACTATTCGGTGACGGCGCCGCGGCTGTGGTCATGACCGGTGCACGGCGCACGGAACCCGCTCGACCCGGGCCCGATGTCCGCGCCACCCGCTCGCGTTTCTATCCCGGGACCGAGCGGGTGATGGGCTGGGACATCGGCGGCACCGGCTTCCGGATCGTGCTCGACGCCAGCGTGGCCGATGTCGTGGGCGGGCACCTGGCCGAGGACATGAAAGCCTTTCTGGCCGACAGCGAGCTTGACGTCACAGACATTCGCCGGTGGATAGCGCACCCTGGCGGACCGAAAGTGCTGGCCGCCGTACAACAGGCGCTCGACTTGCCCGATCGGGCACTGCAGCACGCCTGGGACTCCCTTGCCAGCGTCGGCAATCTGTCCTCCGCTTCGGTGCTGCACGTCCTGGCCGCGACCCTGGACGATCCAGCACCCCCGCCGGGTTCGTATGGAGTGCTGATGGCGATGGGCCCCGGTTTCTGCGCGGAGTTGGTTCTGCTGCGCTGGCCCCCGGACTGAGTCCATGAGCTCTGAACATTGGTACGCGGTGCTCATCGCCGCCGTGGTCGTCGAGCGGATCGCTGAACTGGTTGTTTCCCAGCGCAATGTCACCTGGGCGTTGGGCCAAGGTGGGGCCGAAACCGGCCGCGGGCACTACCCGCCGATGGTCGCCCTGCACACCGGACTGCTGGCGGCCTGCCTGCTGGAGGTGTTCGCCGGTGACCGACCGTTCCTCCCGGTGCTGGCTGCGCCCATGCTTGCACTGGTCTTGGGCGCGCAGGCGTTGCGCTGGTGGTGCATCAGCGTCCTCGGACGACGGTGGAACACTCGCGTCGTCGTCATCCCCGGGCGTCCTCTGGTGGCGGCGGGACCCTACCGCTGGTTTCGCCACCCCAACTATCTCGCGGTGGTGATCGAGGGCATCGCCCTCCCGCTCGTCCATACCGCCTGGGTGACCGCGCTGATCTTCACTGGACTCAACGCCGTTCTCCTGCTCGTCTTTCGCATTCCCGCCGAGGAGCGAGCGCTGAAATCGGCGTCGGCAGCAACACCGCGGGCGGCATGAGACCCGGCAGCGAGATGATTCGGGCCGACGCCGACGTGCTGGTCGTCGGTGGCGGTCCGGTCGGGCTCGCTGCCGCGATCGAGGGTCGCCTCGCCGGATTGTCGGTGCTGGTGATCGAACCTCGGGCCGGGTCGGTTGACAAGGCCTGCGGCGAAGGGCTGATGCCCGGCACGGTGAGCGCTCTGCGCAACCTCGGAGTCGGCATCCAGGGCGCGCCGTTCCGCGGCGTCCGGTACGTGGCACCGAACGGAAGGACCACCGCCACCCACCACTTCTCCGCCGGCACCGGCATGGGGGTACGCCGCACCGCGCTGCACGCTGCCCTTGCCCAGCGCGCTGCGGACGTGGGAGTGGTCCGGCAGTCCGGGCGAGTCGTCGGCCTTCGGCCCACCGGTGCCCCAGCCCGCTTGGTGGTCGCGCTGGACGACGGCAGCGCCGTCGAGGGTGGCTGGGTGCTGGGCTGCGACGGCCTGCATTCAGTGGTGCGCCGGGAGACCGGGCTCGCCCGCGGCAGCGACGGTCGGCGGTTCGGGATCCGACGGCATGCCGCTCTCGCACCGTGGTCGGATGTCGTCGAAGTCCACTGGTCGGCCCTCGGGGAGGCCTACGTCACGCCGATCTCGGCCACCGAGGTCGGGATCGCGGTCCTCGGCCCGCGCGGGTGGTCCTTCGACGAGGCACTGGGCAGCTTTCCCGCGCTGGCCCGACGGTTGGCCGACGTTGCCTGGACCACGTCGGCGCGCGGCGCGGGACCGTTGCAGCAGAAGGTTTCCTCCCCGGTTCGCGGCCGGGTGCTCCTGGTCGGGGATGCTGCCGGGTACGTCGATGCGCTCACCGGCGAGGGGCTGCGGATCGGCTTGGCCTGCGCCCAAGCGGCCGTGCGTTGCGTGGCCGCCGGCCGGCCGCTGGACTATCCGTACGACTGGCGCTCGCTGACCCGGGACTACCGCTGGCTGACCAGCGGCCTGGTCACCACCACCCGCGTCCCCCTCGCCCGCCGTCTACTCGTACCCGTGGCCGCGCGGCTGCCCCGGGTCTTCGGTGCCGCCGTGGAGCGGCTGGCCCGCTGACGCCCGGGGTGGCTACATCCAGGGCGGTGGCTCGGGCAGCACCCCTTCGGCGGCCAGGCCCTCGCCGGAGGAGCGCCCGGTCAGCCAGGCCAGCAGGTCGGCCGCCTTGCCGCTGACTTCGCGATAGGTCAGGTCGTCGGCGGCCCCAGAACCGATCCGCCAGATCCGCTCGCGATCGGTGGCCTGCAGCACCCAGGACGGAGCATCGTCGCGGCCGTTCATCGTCGTGGTGACATCCTCCAGCAGCGCGTCCACGAGATCGCCCGGCCAGGATTCCACCGATACTCCGGACCCGAGGTCCACCAGATGCAGCCACACCTCTCGCGTGCGCAGCCACAGGGTCGTACTCGCCGGCATCTCTCGGCCCTGAAACGTACGTACGCGCGCCGTCCAGGCCGGCCCCGGAAGGCCAGCGATCTCCGCGTCCAACTGTCCGGCCGTGTCACGGACATCGGCACTGAGTTGGTCGCCGTCTTGCCCAGCTCCGGTTTCGATGTCCCGGTTGCGGGTTTCGATGTCGTGGTACATCAATGTCTCGTTCCCCGTACGCGCCCAGACCAGCAAGCGGCACACGGCCTCTGCGTTGCGGGCCACATGCGCTGCCACATGGGCACGGCTCCAGTCCGGCAGCGCCGAAGGCTCGCGGAGTTCGTCCTCGGTCAGGCCCTCGACCTGGTCGAGGAAGCGCGCCTCACCTTCTCGCAGCCAGGCCAGGATGTGAGCCGACTCGGCTGGCATGGACTCGGCAGGGTCGGTCATCAGACTGGCTCCTCGGGTGGCTGGCTTCGGTTCTCGGGCTAAGTCTTGACTTTCCTGAGCTGGTGCTCGTGGAAACTCGGCTGACCGACGGCGTGATCCAGAGTAGACAGACCAGCGTGCCTGATGACCTCGAGAGCCGACTGCGCCCATTCACCGCCGACGAGTTCGATGCGGCCTTCGCCTGCCTGAGCGAGGGCTTCGGTGAGGACATCACCGACGTCGAAGGCGATCGGATGGTCTTCGAACCCGAACGGACCCTGGGTCTGTGGGACGGCGACCGGGTGGTGGCCACATCGGGGATCTACTCCCGAGAGATCACGATCCCGGGAGCCGTGGTCCCGTTGGCCGCGGTCACCCTCGTCTCGGTCTCCCCGACGCACCGCCGGCAAGGGGTGCTGACCGCCATGATGGGCCGCCAACTACGCGAGGTGCAGGAGCGCGGCACCGAGCCGATCGCCGCGCTCTACGCCTCGGAGGGCTCGATCTACGGACGCTTCGGGTACGGGCTGGCCAGCTACCAGGGCCAGCTCAAGGGCGAGACGCAGTCGATGCGGCTCCGATCGGATGTGGATGCCGGTAACGGACGGGTGTATCCGGTGGACGAGAAGGATTTTCGATCCGCGGCCATCCCGTTCTACGACGAGATCCGGCCGGACACGCCTGGGTTGCTCTCCCGCAAGGATCAGTGGTGGGATTCCCTGCTGCTCGATCCCGAGAAGCAGCGCAACGGCAGGAGCGCTCGGCGCTACCTGCTGCACGCCGAACCGGACGGGACGGTAACCGGTTTTGCGCTCTACCGTCGCAAGGCCGATTGGGCCGACGCCGGACCCGACGGCACGGTCATCGTCGTCGAACTGCATGCCAGGCACACCGCCGCTCGGGCCGCGTTGTGGCGCTACCTCCTGTCGATGGACCTGGTCAGACACCTGTCGGCCCCGCTGGCCGGGCGCGACGATCCGTTGCGGCACATGCTCACCGATGCCCGCGCGGTAGGGATGTCACAGGGTGACGCCCTGTACGTGCGTCTGGTCGATGTGGGTGCGGCACTTGCTGCTCGGCGGTACCCGACCACGATCGACCTGATTCTGGACATCGAGGATAAATTCTGCCCGTGGAACGCTGGGCGATGGAGGCTGACCGGCGGGCCGTCGTACGGCCGGTGTGTCCGAACCGAAGGTGACCCGGATCTGGCGATGACCGCCGAGACGCTGGGTGCGGTTTATCTCGGGGACACCTCGCTGGGCACCCTAGCGGCTGCCGGCCGGGTGCGCGAGATCACCCCGGGTGCGGTGGCCGCCGCGACGACGGCCTTCGGATGGCCAGCGGCGACCTACAGCCCAGAAGGCTTCTAGCCCCTCAACCGGCCTTATAGCGGCGCGCTTGGCGAGGTCGGTAGCTCTGGGACCCGGTGCGTCCGTTCGTACTCACTCACCTGGCTGATCCGGCGGACGTGGCGTTGCTCACCGGAGAACTCGGTCGCCAAAAAGGCCGAGACCAGCGCGGTCGCCTCCCCCGCGGTGTGCATCCGGGCACCGATCGAGATGATGTTCGCGTCGTTGTGTTGGCGGGCCAGGGTGGCGGTCTCGATCGACCAGGCAAGTGCGGCGCGTACGCCCGGAATCTTGTTGGCCGCGATCTGCTCCCCGTTGCCGGACCCGCCGATGACCACACCGAGGCTGTCGGGATCACCAACAACGCCGGCACCGGTTGCCAGGCAATAGGCCGGGTAGTCGTCCTCACCGTCGTAGCTGGGCGGCCCGATGTCGACGACCTCGTGGCCGGCGGCAGCCAACTCGCCGACGAGGTGCATCTTGAGCTCGAAGCCGGCGTGATCACTGCCCAGATAGACCCGCATGCGGTGGAGTCTCGCAGCCGCGGCGCTCGAGGTGCTCGGCGAGGAGGGCTGTCACCAAGCTGAGGGCCGGGTCTACCTACGGCGTCAGAAGTCGACCCGCATCACGACACGTCGCAGGGTCGTACGGCTGACCTCGGTGAAGCCGGCGTCGGCGAACACGCCTTCGGTCCCGACGTGGAGCTCTTCCGGGATCACGTTCTTCGTAGTCATGGGGTAGCCCTCGATGGCGCAGGCACCGTGCCTGCGGGCGAAGTCCACTGCGGCGCACGCGAGTGCCCGGCTGACGCCACGCTTCCGGAAGCCCACGCGGGTGAACAAGCAGGTCACGGCCCAAACGCTGTCGTCGGTCTTGTCCTCTGCGCGACCCACCCAGGGGACGCGGTTGTTGCGCACCAGGCCCGCGTAGGCGGTGCGCGGCTCGACCGAGCACCAGCCGACGGGCTCGCTGTCGAGGTACGCGACGAGACCGCTGGTCGTGCCCGACTCCCGATGGCCGCAGTCGGTCTGCCGGCGCAACCGGTCGGCGCGTTCTTCGGCGGGAAACGAGGCAAAGGACTCCCGCGGCCGCAACTTGTACCGCTGGCACTGACACCTTGCCGCCGCGCCGCTGGTGCCGAAGACCTTCTGCAGGTCGTCCCAACTCGCCTCGTTGGCGGGCAGGACGGAGAGCGCAGGTTCCGTTACCGTCATGCGCACGATTCTGCAGGTCGCGGGCCTACCGGCAGCCGTTGGCCGGCTTCGGTTAGAGCGGCGTCGCCGTCCGGATCTCCAGCCCGGCCGGCAAGGTGATCTCGAGGAACTCCAGGTCGGCGGAGTGTTCACCCAGCCGGTGACCCAAGCCGGCAGGGACAGCCACCGCCGCACCTCGACCCAGTGGTTCTTCCGGACGGCCCTGGGTGTGCAACGTCGTCATGCCGGCCAATATGAACCAGAACAACAGCTCACCGTCATGGATGCCGTCCACTGTGGACACAGCGTCGTTTGGCGACGCGAGGCCGTTGCCGAGGCGAACCACGCGTACCCCGGCCAGCCCGCCGGTCGCGGCACCGATCCCGGTGTCACGGCACTCGAATCCCGGTGACCTCCATGGCTCCCAGGTGGCCTCGGCGGCGACATGCCGTACGAAACGCTGGCCCTCGAAGACGCGGTCGGGGCGAACCTCGGGTGTAGGGAGGGTGATGACGTGCTCGGCGGTGGTCTCGTGCTCGGCGGGGCAACCGATTTCGACGACCTCCAACCCCGGAGAACTCTCCAGCACCCGGTGCCGGATACCTGGTGGCTGCAGAACGCAGTCGCCGGCCTGCAACAAGAAGGCGGGACCCTGGTCCTCGTATACGACCCGAACCCAGCCTGTCGCGCAGTAGATCATCTGGAAGCGGACCCGATGGTGATGGACGTAGTCCGGGACCGGCCCGCCCTCGGGGATGAGGATGTGCGAGGCGATGAAGCGCCCGCCCTGCCGCTTGGGCAACAGATCCCGATAGCGCATCCCGGCACGTCCTACCCCGCCGGCGTCGCCGTCGTCGCGGGTGAGCTCGAACAGCGGTGCTGAGTCAGGCACGACCAGCGGGGGGTTGGCATCCACCAAGTGGATCCGGGTGCCGTTGGGAGCGGTCAGCAGGTCCGTACCGGATGCCTGCGGCTGATCAACTGCCAGGCGCAGGTCGCCCGGGTCTCCGGTTGCGCCGCGCTCCAACCTGATCCGCATCCCATGGCCGGACAGCAGTGCCACCGATGGGTCATCGGCGGGCATGATCACATCGAGCCGGAATCCGAGCGGATCGAGGAAGAAGTCCACGGTGGCGTCGAGATCGGTGCAGGGCAGCACCACCTCGACTGCTCTGATCGTCAGCGGACTGAGGACCGCGGTAGTCGTCATGTAGTGACGGTACCCAGCTCAGGCGACGAGCAAGCCGTCGGAGAACAATGCAGCCTCGGTGAGCGCCTGGCGCCCTTCGTCGGTGAGGCGAACCGCGCGGCTGTGCGCCGTCGGGACAATCCAGCCCTGTCGGGTCACCCCCGTCAGCACAAGAGCGCCGAGTCCGCCGGCGAGATGCGGCACCCGTTGAGTCCAATCCAGACATCCCCGCACGACCGGGCGACGCCCCGCCACGGGCGCCGCGCCGACCCCCAACAGGGCGAGCATCTCATGCCGGGGCTGCAGGAGTGTCCCCACCACACCTGGCTCCAGCGCCGCGATCACGCCGCGGTCCACCAGCGCTGCGGCGAGGGCCACCGCGAGCTCGCCGGCCAGGTGGTCGTAGCACGTACGGGCGAAGCCGAGTGCGGTGCTCGTACGAGCAGCGCGCAGCGAGCGGACCGGTAGCGGCGGAGCCAATGCCTGCAGCGCCTCGATCGCTCGGGCGA
>JACCTM010000254.1 GCA_013812385.1 Geodermatophilaceae bacterium
TTGCCGCCGTACGGCGTGGATTGCGGGTTGCGTTCCCGGCCGCCAGCGACGCGGGAACCCCACCGAATCGGGCGGCCGCGCGACCGGCGAGTGCAACGACGGGCGGGATGATCCGCTGCAGCAGAAGAAGGATTCCCAACGCGGACAATGCGCCGCCGCCCACCGCGACGAGCACGTCGCCGATCAACACGCCTCCGGTTAGAAGTGCTACGCCGGTAACGAAGAGCCCCAGGCCGAGAGCCAGGTTCAGCAGCCCACCCTTGGAGCGGATCGGGGCCAGATCGCTGGGGCGCAATGCCGCGAGCGGCGCCACCCGCGTGGCTGACCTCGCCGGAAAGAATGCTGCACCCACCGTGACCACCGTGCCCGTAGCTAACCCAAGCAACAGTGCACTCGGCGGAGCGGACAGACCGGTCAAGGGAATGGCACTCTGGGACTGCCCGATGATCGTCGACGTCAACGCAGCTATGCAGATGCCCGCACCCACGCCGACGGCCGAGGCACCGAATCCGGTGATAGCGGCCTCGCTCATGACCCCGCGGCGAACCTGGCGTGCGCTGGCACCTACGCACCGGAGCAACGCCAGCTCCCGGATGCGTTGCGCGAGGAGGACCGCGAAGGTATTGGCGATGACCATTCCCGCCACCAGCACCGCGATACCGGCGAATACGAGCAGGATCGCAGTCAGCGCCGCCGCTTCCCCGGTGAACGCCTGCGTCCGCAGTTCCGCAGCCTGTTCGCCGGTGACCACCGCTGCCGAGGAACCCCTTTCCCGCACGGCACCGGTGATCTCTACCAAGAGTCTTTCAAGATCGGCCCCCGCAGCAGCGGCGATCCGGAACTCGAACGGCTCCACGCCCCCCCAAGCCGCCACCTGATCCGGCGTGGCGAACAATCGCCCCTGGACATTGGCCGTGGGATCGGATCCCAGGTCCACCACTCCCACCACGATCACGTCCTCGACGACCGGCTCGGGCTCGGCTGTCGTGCCCGGTTGCTGGGCCTCCACGCCGTACGCGGTCACCCTGAGCGTGTCCCCGAGCGCGGCGCCGACCCTGGCGCTCACCGCTACTTCGCCCGGCGTAGTGGGCAGGCGACCGCTGGCGAGTTCGTGCCATTGCAGTTCTGCTGCGGATGGCACGCTTTCGACGAC
Source organism: Geodermatophilaceae bacterium (assembly GCA_013812385.1). Taxonomy (GTDB): domain Bacteria; phylum Actinomycetota; class Actinomycetes; order Mycobacteriales; family Geodermatophilaceae; genus JACCQS01. Next base: position 1,154 of record JACCTM010000254.1, read on the forward strand.
CGCGAACTGGGTTCCGCTGCTACCCGGAACCTCCACGTCGACCAGGCTCTGAGTCTCGGCCGAGACCGCGGTGACGCCGGTTACCCGGGTAAGGGCATCGACGAGCTCCGATGTTTGGGCCGCATTCCCCGGAGTGGCCTCCTGCTGGTTGGACTCGGGGGTCTGGGCTGACCCGGTGGGGGTGACTACCGCCGCGGTATCGACGTACCTCGCGCCGACCGCCTCGAGCACCGTGATCCGGGAGGTCTCGGTCAGTACAAGGGTGGCGACGATGAAAGCGACCGCGATGATGATGCCGAGGCAGGACGCGACCAACCGCCCAACATGTGCCCGTACCTGAGCGAGGGTGAGCCGGAGCATCTCAGCGAACGCCGATCGGCAGCTGCGCGACGAGCTGGCCAGCCGGGAGTGAGGTACCCAGAGCCGATGCCGGCTCGAGGGCTTTCAAGGCATCGATGACGTCATCCACGGTTGGGGAGCTGATCTCGCCGGCCACCGATCCGTCCGCCAGCAGGACCACCCGGTCTGCGTAGGCAGCCGCGATCGGATCGTGGGTGACCATGACCACTGTTTGTCCGGTCTCGCGCACGCTGCTTCGCAGCAGGGCCAACACCTCGGCGCCGGATCGCGAGTCAAGATTGCCCGTGGGCTCATCGGCGAAGATGACATCCGGCCGGGGGAGCAGGGCACGCGCGATGGCCACGCGTTGCTGCTGGCCACCGGAGAGCTCGTGCGGGCGGTGGGTCAACCGGTCGGCAAGCCCGAGCCTGGACACCACCGGCTGCAGCCAACCCGGGTCCGGCTTGGTCCCGGCCAGCTGCATCGGGAGCAGGATGTTGGCGAGGGCATCGAGGACCGGCAGCAAATTGAAGGACTGGAAGACGAACCCGATCCGCACTCGCCCGAGGCGGGTCAACTCGCCATCGCCCAGTGCGCTGATTTCGGTGTCTCCCAGCCACACCTGGCCGCCAGTCGGGTTATCCAGTCCGGCCAGGCAGTGCATGAGCGTCGACTTCCCCGAGCCGGATGGCCCCATGATCGCGGTGAAGGCGCCACGGGCGAAGGCGATATCGACGTCGGCCAGCGCATGCACCGACGCCTCCCCTTGGCCGTACACCTTCGACAGTCCAGACGAGCGAACCGCTGCAGTCACTACCGAATCGGAGTGAGAATGAGGTTGCGACACAACGCCTCCTGAGGGTCGAGATCCGGACGCACACCGGTCCGGTCGCAGAAGACGCTAGGCAGATCGGGGTCTGGCGGCGTCCTGCCGAGGACGGATCTTCCCAGCCGCTGCGTCCACCTGGAGTCTTACTCGGACCTGCTCAGGATCGGACGCGGAGCAGGTCCGCCGGCCC
>JACCTM010000283.1 GCA_013812385.1 Geodermatophilaceae bacterium
TCCGAGGAGGCCGCTCAGGAGGCCGCAGCGCCGGATGCCGCTGCGCCCTTGCGCCGTCGGGTGCTGGCCAGCCTCGTTCTCACCGTGCCGATCATTGCCATGTCGATGACTCCGGTCCTGCAGTTCACCTACTGGCAGTGGCTATCGCTGACCTTGGCCGCACCCGTAGTCACCTGGGCGGCTTGGCCTTTCCACAAGGCAGCGGCGACCAACCTGCGGCACGGCGCGGCGACCATGGACACGCTGATCTCCCTGGGAGCTATCGCGGCATTCGGCTGGTCGCTCTACGCCCTGTTCCTCGGCGGCGCCGGCGTACCGGGAATGACGATGCCCTTCACCCTGATCCCCTCCCGAGGGTCTGGCGCCGAGGAGATCTATCTCGAAGTCGCTACCGGAGTAACACTTTTCATCCTGGTCGGGCGATACTTCGAAGCGAAGGCCACGCGCAGTTCCGGAGCCGCGCTCCGGGCTCTGCTCGAACTCGGCGTCAAGGACGTCGGCATCATGCGCGATGGGGTCGAAACCCGCGTTCCGGTCGACCAGCTCGCCGTAGGAGATGTCTTCGTCGTACGTCCGGGGGAGAAGGTCGCCACCGACGGCGTGGTCGTCTCGGGTACCAGCGCGATCGATGCGTCCATGTTGACCGGCGAGCCCGTACCGGTCGAAGTCGCCACCGGTGATCAGGTGGTCGGGGCGACGGTGAATGTCGGTGGCGCCCTGCAGGTGCGCGCGACCCGCGTCGGGTCCGTCACCCAGCTCGCGCAGATGGCCCGGCTGGTCGAGGAGGCGCAGAACGGCAAGGCGCAGGTCCAGCGTCTTGCCGACCGGATCTCGGGGATCTTCGTCCCGATCGTGATCAGCCTCGCGCTGGCTGGACAAGACCGGGACGGTGACCACCGGCCGGATGACCCTCTTAGCCGTGATCGCGGCGTCCGGCGAGGACGAGCTACAGGTGCTCCGCCTAGCCGGAGCCGTCGAGAACTCCTCGGAACATCCGATCGCCCAGGCGATCGCCCGCGCCGCCGCGCAGCGGTTCGGCGCGCTATCTCCCGTCGCGCAGTTCGCCAATCTCGAGGGCCTGGGCGTACAGGGTCAGGTGACCGGGGGGACCATACGTACTCGGTGCTGGTCGGCCGTGCCCGCCTGCTCGCCGAATGCTCCCAGCCGCTGCCCTCAGAACTGGTCGACGCGATGGCGGCCGCGCACGCCGAAGGGCGAACCGCCATAGCGGTCGGTTGGGACGGGGCCGCGCGCGGGGTGCTGGTCGTGGCCGACGCCATCAAGGACACCTCGGCCGAGGCCGTCACACGACTCAAGGCACTTGGGCTGCACCCGATCCTGTTGACCGGCGACAACGAGGCCGCGGTCGCCTCGGTCGGGAAGGCAGTTGGGATCAGCGAGGTGATCGCCGAGGTGCTGCCGCAGGACAAGGTCGATGTGGTCAAGCGGTTGCAGGAGCAGGGCAAGGTCGTCGCGATGGTCGGCGACGGGGTCAACGACGCAGCCGCCCTGGCCCAAGCCGACCTCGGCCTGGCGATGGGTACCGGCACCGACGTGGCCATCGAGGCCTCCGATCTGACCCTTGTACGAGGTGACCTGCGCGCTGCCGCAGACGCGATCCGGCTCTCCCGCCGGACCCTGGCCACGATCAAGGGCAACCTGTTCTGGGCCTTCGCCTACAACGTCGCGGCGCTGCCGCTGGCCGCGGCCGGACTGCTCAACCCGATGCTGGCCGGTGCGGCGATGGCCGTCTCCTCGTTGTTCGTGGTCTCCAACAGCCTGCGCCTGCGCCGCTTCCAGCCCCTCACTTCCTGACCGGCACATTGTTGGCCGTACCGATGAAGGTCAGAGCGTCCCGCCGGTCGACGTCGTCGGTCGATCGGCAGACGACCACAATGTGAGCTGATGACTGAATCACCGTTCCTTCCCCTGATGCGGGAGGGCCTCGATCCCGTTGCCGAGTTGGGTCGTCGCCGGGCCGAGGAGCCGGTCAGCGAGTTCAGCCTGTTCGGGATGAAGTTCTGGTTGCTCACCCGCTCCGACGACGTACGCCAGGTGCTGGGCAGTGCGGCAGATTTCAGCACCGACTTCTCGACGCTCGCTGACGCCGCGATCGGCGTGGAAGCCCTTGCTGGTCAACAAGATCCAGGCGGGCTCGGAATGAGCGACCCACCTAAGCACACCCGGCTGCGCAAGATCCTCACGCCGGAGTTCACCATGCGCCGCCTGGCCCGGCTGGCGCCGCGGATCGACGCGATTGTTGCCGACTGCCTTGACGCGATCGAGGCATCGGACCAGCCGGTCGATCTGCTACCGACGTTCGCGCTGCCCATTCCGTCGCTGGTCATCTGCGAACTGCTCGGCGTGCCCTACGGTGACCGCGACGAGTTCCAGCGGCTGAGCAACTCCCGGTTCGACTTCATGGAGGATGCGGAGACGCTGGACTCGGTTGCGCAGTCGCTGGCCTACATGCGTGAACTCGTGGCTGGGCAGCGTGCGAACCCCGGAGATGGCCTGCTGGGCATGATCGTTCGCGAGCACGGGGAGTCGATCAGCGACGAGGAGCTGGGGGGTCTCGCGGACGGGTTGCTGGTCGGCGGTCATGAGACGACGGCCAGCATGCTTGCGCTCGGGGCGTTGCTGCTGTTGCGCAGCCCGGAACACTTCGCGCTCGTCCGCGATGACGACACCGTGATCAGCCCCATGGTCGAGGAGATGCTGCGCTACCTCACCGTGGTCCAGGTCGCCTTTCCACGATTTGCGCGGCGAGAGGTCGTGCTGTCCACCGGACAGCGGATCGCCGAGGGCGAGATCGTGATCGCCTCGCTGTCCTCGGCCGACCGCGACGCCGCACTCGGCACCGGCTTGGACGACTTCGTTCCGGCCCGTAGGCCGGTGTCACACTTCGCCTTCGGGCACGGGATCCACCGCTGCGTCGGCGCGGAACTGGCTCGCATGGAATTGCGGGCGGCCTACCCCGCCCTCGTCCGCCGGTTCCAGACGATGCGCCTGGCCGTACCCCCGGAGGAGATCGAGTTCCGTGAGCTGTCCGTCGTGTACGGCGTCCAGTCCCTGCCGGTGACCTGGTAGCTCGATTTATCTGACAATCTGAGCGCATGCGTGTGATGACAGCTACCGAGGCGAGCCGATCCTTCGCCGCTTTGCTGGATGAGGCGGAGAAGGGCCAGACCATCGTGCTCACGCGCGGAGGGCGGCGGATCGCGGTCATCGGTCCGGCGTCGCCAAGCAATGGCGCCGACCTCAGCGCGCTGTTGAACTCTGACCTGCCCGACGACCGCTTCGCCGCCGACGTCCTCACCGCTCGAGACGCTGTGACGATGGACGGGCCGCGTTGGCCCGCCGAGTGATCCTCGACACCGGGATACTGATCGCTTCTGAACGCGCACGCACAACGCTTTCCGGCCAATTCGGCGAGGGCGACGATGTGGTGATCGCGGCCATCACGGTCACTGAGTTGCGGGCCGGGGTCGAGCTGGCCGACGACCGTCACAGAGCAGTTCGTACGGAGTTTCTGGCTAGAGTCCTCGAGTCGCTGCCGGTCGAGGCATATGACCAGGCGACCGCCGAGGTGCATGGACGACTCCTCGCACACGTACACCGGACCGGCTCCACCCGAGGCGCTCATGATCTCGTGATCGCAGCCACCGCGATCGCGACGAAACGCACCCTCGTGACTACCGATCGCACGGCTCGCTTCGACGAACTGCCGGGCGTCGACTGCTTGGTGCTGACCTGAGCGATTGACCTCTAGTCGACTTGAAGTTGTTTGATCGTAGAGATGACGGACAACGACGTGCTGGACGAGACCTACGACCGGCTGCACCGCACCGGCCCGGAGTTCGAGGGTTGGCTGAGCAATCACGGCCCGATGGCTGCCGACGCCCTGATCCGCCTCGGCCGGGCCGAGCAGGTCGAGGGCTGGGTCGATCAGTACGCGCGGCGGCTCGAGGAGGCGCCCCGGCCGCGCTGGTCGATCAGCGCGCACGAGTGGCGTGATCCCTTGGGCGACCCCTCCCGGCTCGGGGACTGGTGTGCCCTGTTTGCCCAACATTTGCACGAAGAACCATGGCAGGACCTGCTCGCTCGGTGGTGGCCCAGGTTGCTGCCCGGGGCGATCGCATCGGCCACGCACGGACTGATCCGTACCGGCCATGCGGTACGGGCGCTGCGCGAGCACGAGACCACCCAGCGGCTGGATGAACTCGGCCAGGCGCTCGGCTACTGGGCCGCACGCTGGCAACCACTACCCGGGCAACCGCTCCCCAGGCAGCCGCTCCCCGGTCAGCAGCCACCCGTTGGTACAACCGACGTCGGTGCGGCCCTGGACGGTGTGCCTCGCCTCGGTGTGGCCGGCGGCGCACGCACTCGCCTGGCCCAGCTCGGCGAGACACCGGAGTGGGCGCCGGCGCTTGGTCGGCTGCGGCCGGTGACCCAGCCCGATGCCGTACCGGCAGCCCTCGACGCCCTG
>JACCTM010000298.1 GCA_013812385.1 Geodermatophilaceae bacterium
CAGGCACTGCAACCAGTCCCGTTCACCGAGCCGCGAAAGACATCGCCGACCAGCCAGAGTGTCGCGGCCGATCCCTCCCTCGTCGATGCCTCGGCCCGTCGGCTGTACGGCGACGTCGAGCCGACCGGCGCCCAGAGCTTCTCCTCGGCAGTGCGGGCCGCCACAGAGGTGGTGAAGACCCTCTGCCGTACGGACATCCCGAGCTGGGCGGCAAGCCTGGTCAGCTCGGACGACAGCTACGACCAAGCCGTCTTCCTGATGTCACCGGCTAACCGTGCCTTCGGAACATTTGTCGTTCAGGTCGAACTCAGCTGGACCGTCGATCACTTCGCCTACGCAGCGGTGGCCGGACACGTCGAGCGCTGCGTGTGAGCGCCGAAGGCCGGATCTGTCAGAACACCCGTCGGAAAGTATCGAGCGCGCCCTAGACTGCTGGGGTGACTATGAGTTCGCCTGCCTCGGGTTCGACTGTCTCGTCGGTGCATCCAGGTCCATCCGATGACCGGGCCAGACACTCCGGCCAGCCGGAGCAGCCGATCGGTGCACTGTTCGGCACGGCTAGCGAGCACATCTCCACCCTCGTCCGCGCCGAAGTGGAGCTGGCGAAGGCCGAGATCACCACCTCGGCCAAGCGCGGTGGGATCGGTGCGGGCATGTTCGGGGCCGCCGGCGTGATATTGCTGTTCTCAGTGGTTTTCCTGTTCATCGCCCTCGCCGAGGGCTTGGTCGCCCTCGGTTTGCCGCGATGGGTGTCCTACCTCATCGTCTGGGCCTTCTTCGTTGCGCTCGCCGGGCTCCTCGCCCTCATCGGCATGCGCCTGCTGAAGAAGGTCAAGGCGCCTGAGCGGACCATCGAGACGCTCAAGGACTCCAAGGAACTGCTCTCCCGTCAGGCTCCTGGCCAGCGCAACATCGGGATCGCCCGCACCCCGTGACATGACCCAGCGTGACTCGAGCGCGTACGACTGTCAGGGATCGTGATGCACCCACGCCGGGCTGACCGACCCGATGCAAGTTCGGTCCTGCTACCCGGTCCGTGGGAGCACAGCGACTACTCGACCAACGGCGTCCGTCTCCATGTGGCCGAAGCTGGCAGTGGTCCGTTGATCCTTCTGCTGCACGGCTTTCCGCAGTTCTGGTGGGCTTGGCGACATCAGATAACCGCGCTCGCCGATGCCGGATACCGCGTTGTGGCGCCGGATCTGCGTGGTTTCGGGGCCAGCGACAAGCCGCCGCGCCCGTACGACGTGATGACGACAGCCGCCGACATCGCCCGCCTGGTGTCAGCGATGGGGGAACGGGAGGCCACCCTCGTCGGGCATGACCTCGGTGGCAGTGTGGCCTGGACAGTGGCCCGGTTCCGACCCGATGTCGTAGCTCGACTGGTCATCCTGTCCGCGCCGCATCCCCGCCGGTGGCGAGCGGCACTGGTCAGCGACTTCAAACAGATCGGGGCCAGCAGCCACGTCTTCGGGTTTCAGACGCCGCGGAGCCCCGAACAGCGGCTGACCCGTGACGGAGCCGTCGAGGTCGGCCGGCTGATGACCGAATGGGCCGGGGAACGGTGGGCGTCCACTGTGGACTTCGCCGAGGCGCGGGGCCGGTATCAACGGGCCATGCTGATCCCGCAGGCCGCGTACGGAGCGCTGGAGCACTATCGCTGGGCCGTGCGCTCGCTGCCGCGGCCCGACGGTGTGCGGTATACCCGGCGGATGTCGATCCCGGTCGGGATGCCGACCCTGCAGCTGCACGGCGGCCGGGACTCCTGCATTCTGCCCACAACTGCTCAGGGATCGAGTCGGTATGTCTCCAGTACCTATGAGTGGCAGACGATTTCGCACGCCGGGCACTTCCTCCCGGAGGAGGTCCCGGACTTGGTGACCGGGGAGATCCTGCGGTGGATCAAGAGCTGACCGCTATCAGCTCACGAGCAGGGCCCCGAATCGACCTCGCTGCTCGACGATGCGCCCTCAGCGGCGGCGGCAGCGACCTGACCGGCCGACAATGCATACCCGGTCGATGGGTCATCGATGGCCGACGCGAACACGACGCCGAGCACAGCGCCGTGCACGTCCAACAGCGGCCCGCCGGAGTTGCCCGAGCGGACCTGCCCGAGCAGCGAATACACCTCGCGTGACACGGTGCCGTCAGCCCGGAAGTTCGGACCTCGGATCTCACTCAGATCGCGGACCCGGACCGCACCGACCTGCAGATCGCCGCCCCCCGGATAACCCATGATGATCGCGTCAGCCCCGGAGCCGCGCTGCGTCGTCGTCAGGGTCAGCGGCACCTGCGGAAGGCCGGGGACGGCGAGGACGGCGATGTCGACCTGCTCGTCGACGTAGACGATCGTTGCCGCATACTGTTCGCCCTCGGCCAGCACGCTCGGATCGTCAACACCAGCCAGCACATGGGCGTTGGTCATCACCCGCTCGTCGGCGTACACGAAGCCCGAACCGTTGATCCCCCGCGCACAGGTCGGCGCCTGCCCGCTGACTTTCACCACCGACCCGCTGACCTGCCCCACCACCGGATTGGACATCAGCGCCTCGTCCGGGGCGGCTACGTCGGTGACGACCGTCTGGGTGAGCGGATCCAGGACGTCGGGCAGGCCCTGTCGGTCCAGTGATTCGCGTAAGGATTGATAGAGCGTACGAACCGGGTCCGGCACCGTCCCGTCCACTGCCTGCAGGATTTGGGACTGGCGTACCTGGCTGGACAGCGTCGGGAACGGGGATGCGGCCAGTGGTGTGGCCACGATCCAGGCCACTAGCAGCACGGTGAGCGCGGACAGGACCGTCCCCAGCACGGAGTCGACGACTCGAGCCGGGCGCCAGGTCACCACCCGCCGGAGTCTGGTACCCAGCAACCCGACCGCGAACTGCCCGAGACCGGCGAGCCCGAAGACGACGATCAGCGACAGGATCACGCGAACGACCGCGTCGTCGGTGATCGCGGTTGCCAGCGGACCAGCTATCTGCGCGCCGACAACGACGCCGAGCAGGAAGCCGAAGAAGGAGAAGGCAGACGTGATCAACCCGTGCCGGTAGCCGTTGACGGCGAAGAGCAGCGCGAAGGCCACGATGATCAGGTCGACCATGTCAGCCGGCGACCGTCATCACGCCGGTGTGGCCGAGCGCCTCGTGGAATGAGCAGATAAAGGCGTACTCCCCCGGCGTGCGGATGCTGAACTCGATCGTGTCCGACTCCGACGGGGCGACCACCGGGATCGATTCGGCGATGTCACTCGGACTGCGCCCCGGTGGGAACGCCAGGCTGTGGGTGAGTTGGACGGCGAGGTTGTCCAGGGTGACCCGCACCTGCCCGGGCAGCACGCTGAACATGGCAGGTACGAAGCGGTAGTCGTCCGAGGACACCAGCGTGATGGATTGAACGCCGTCCGGACCCACAGTTACCTCGCCCGCCGCGTCGCCAGGGCCGGGTTCCTGTGGCTCAGGAGTCCCGCTGCAGCCACTGACCAGGACGGCGAGCACGACCACAAGGAGGGCCGCCAACGGTCGGCGACGCCCGCCTCGTCGGGCCACGCCGGGACGGCGCCCAGTCACGCGAGTCCCTCCTGAGCGCCGATGGCCGTCTCCAGGTCGCGCACGTCGGTCTCGTCCCACGGCTGAGCCCACCCGCCGAGCTCGAGCAGCATCGCCAACAGTCCGGCGGTGAACCCCCACACCACGCTGCCTCGGATACCGAACGCCGCCCCCGTGTAACCAGACGGATGGGTGACGCAGAACCGGTTGGCCGGCTCGGCCAACTCCGCGATCGGGATCCGCGCGACCGAGGCCACCTCGGCGGTATCCAGGACGCGCACCGGCGCCGGCTCATGCCAATACGCCAATACCGGCGTGACGACATAGCCGGAGGGCTCGAGAAACAGCGGGGGCAACGTGGCGATCACGCTCACCCCACTCGGATCGAGATCGACCTCCTCCGACGCCTCCCGCAGCGCTGTGCCGGCGGGGTCGGCGTCGCCGGGATCGGTCCCGCCACCTGGGAAGGCTGGCTGACCGGCGTGGTTGCGCAACGCGGCGGCCCGCTGGATCAGCAACACATCCGGGCCGTTTTCGCCCTCCGCGATCAGCATGAGTACGGCCGAGGCGCGGCCGCCCTCATCCGGTGGTGCCCACTTGGCCATGTACTCCAACGTCACGTCATCACTGGCACGCTCGACGAGTTCGGTCATGTACGCCGGTAGCTGCACCGCCTTCGATTGCCCGCTCACACGACCACTCCGAGATGCTCTTGTACGAGTGCGACGAGTTCGCCATAGGTCTCGATGACCTTGTCCCGCTTCACAAAGGTCACTGCTCCGTCGGCATCGACGAAAACTGTTCCCGGCAGATTGCGCACGAGGGCGGCGACCATGACATCACCGTTGTCGTCGAAGCCGTTGGCAAAGGTCAGGTCCAACTCCTCGACCAGATCGGCGGCGAAGGACGCGCTGTCTCGGGAGTTGACCCCGATCACCCGAAGTTGCGTGGGATCCACGGCCGAATGCAGGTCCTCGAACAGTGGCAGTTCCGCGATGCAGGGACGACACCAGGTCGCCCAGAGATTGACGACCAGCGGCACGCCCGGAGCCTCGCCGAGGGTCAGGTCACCGCCACCTGCGTCCAGGCACGGCAGGCTCAGTTCCGGGAGGGTCTGCTCGCCGGTGGCCGGTTGTCCGGTGGGATCTGGACAATCGGTGAGATCCGGAACGCCTTGAAGCTCTTCCTCCGCGGACCGTCCACTGTCAGCGCCATCGGCACCCGATGTACAACCAGCCATCGCCAGGACTGCGGTCACCAGGGTCAACAGCCAGGCGCGCGGCCGGACGATCCGGTCGCCCGCACGACGGCGAGAAGTCCTCATGCCGACTCGTCTCGGGCCAGCGCAACCATCTCCTCGGCCGAGCGAACCGGCAGCCCGAGAGCGGCGGCCCTGGCACGGGCGGCCGCATCGGGGCCCTTGACCAGCTTGGCCGCCACATCTGGGGCAATCGGCCCGTCACCGTAGGAGGGACACCAGGGGGCCAGCGCACAAGCTCCGCACGCGGGCTTGCGCGCATGGCAGACCCGCCGCCCGTGGAAGATGACCCGGTGGGACAGGATCGTCCACTCCTTGCGCGGGATCAGCCGACCGACCGCATGTTCGATCTTGACCGGGTCGGACTCCTGTGTCCAGGCCCAGCGCCGTACCAGACGCTGGAAGTGGGTGTCCGGTGTGATCCCCGGAATCCCGAAGGCGTTGCCCAGCACGACGTTTGCTGTCTTACGCCCAATTCCCGGCAGGGTCACGAGGTCTACCAGCTTGGCTGGCACTTCGCCGTCGTACCGCTCCACCAGTGCCTGCCCGAACCCGAGGATCGACTTTGTCTTGGCGCGGAAGAAGCCGGTCGGCTTGAGCAGCACTTCCATCTCGGCTGGATCGGCCGCGGCGTAGTCAGCGGCCGTGGGGTACTTCGCGAACAGGGTCGGCGTGACCGAGTTGACCATCTTGTCGGTCGTCTGCGCGGACAGGATGGTGGCCACGGTCAGCTCGAGCGGAGTCCTGAAGTCCAACTCGCAGTGTGCGTCCGGATGGATCCGGGCAAGCTCGGCGTTCATCCGGCGGGCTCGGCGGGTCCGCGCCAGCGGCGTCTCGGCCACGATCCTGCGGCGCCGCGTCGCTGTTGCTGCCACAGCGACGAGAGTACGGCGGGTCGCTGAGAACCATGGCTGCGCAGTGAACGGCCCGTCGGAGCCCGACCTTCGGTGGCTGGGGCAAGTCTGCGTCATACTGACACCGCGATGGCCGGTCTGCTGGTGGTGTTCTTTCCCCTCTTCCTCTTGGGCTTCCTCCTGTTCATGGAGCGAGTCGAGGAGCCGTTGCGCCGCGGTCCGACCGAGACCGACGTGGCGGAGTTCCTCGACCGGGCTGAACCCCAGGACGTGCAGAACGTCTTCCGGTACGGCGTACGCCGCTCCCTGGAGCGCTGGCGCTAGCGTCGTCGGCGCCGTCCGAAACTGGCAGCTCTGGTCGACCGGCAGCGCCAGGAGTAGCTCAGCGCCGGGGCCCGCCCGCAATGCGCCTAGACTCACGACCTGCCTCGGCGAGGTGGCATCGCAGAATTGGAGGAGCGCGTGAACGACGTGCTGGCGCGGTCCGGAGTCTTCCAGGGTGTCTCGGTCGAAGCCGCCGAACCGGTAGCCGAGGCTCTCGAGCGGCTCGACCTGCCTCGAGGTACCACCGTGTTCACCGAGGGCGAGCCCGGTGACACGCTGTTCATCATCCTCAAGGGGAAGGTGAAGATCGTTCGTCGGGCACCGGACGGTCGGGAGAATGTCCTGTCGGTCATGGGCCCCTCGGACCAGTTCGGCGAGCTGTCGATCTTCGACCCCGGCCCCCGGACGGCCACCGCCACAGCGCTGACCGACGTCTCGTTGGCCAAGATGTCCCAGCAGGCGTTACTGCCCTGGATCGATGCCCACCCGGAGATCGGCGTACAACTGCTCCGGGTTCTGGCTCGGCGGCTGCGGCGGACCAATGACACCGTTGCCGACCTGATCTTCACCGACGTTCCGGGGCGGGTGGCGAAGTCGCTGCTGGGGATGGCTGACCGGTTCGGCACCCGTGACGACTCCGGCCAGCTGCGGGTCACCCACGACCTGACCCAGGAGGAGCTCGCCCAGCTGGTCGGCGCCTCCCGGGAGACCGTGAACAAGGCGCTGGCCGACTTCGCCCACCGGGGCTGGAT
>JACCTM010000376.1 GCA_013812385.1 Geodermatophilaceae bacterium
GCCCCCGTCGGCGCCGAGTTGATCTTCGACACGCACGGCGCGGCGCTGACCCTCTCGACGGCGCTGCTGGACGCGCTGGCTCGGCACGACCAGGGCCGTAGCCAGGCTCGGCTGGCGGCCCACGAACAGCTCGTGGACCGCTGGGCGCTCAGCGAGTAGTCGTTGGGCCACCTCACGATTCTCGGTGGTGCTCGGTCCGGTCCGGTACGGCACGCTGGCCAGCGTCGGTGACTACGGCTGGGGCGGGGCGGCCAGTACCGCGTTCTGGGTGGATCCGGCCGAGGAGCTGACCTGCCTGTTCTTCACCCAGTTGCTGCCCAGTAGCGCGCTGCCGATCCGCACCTCACTCCGGCAGCTGGTCAACCCGCGCTGGTCGACTGACCGCTGCTCGCCTCGCCGGGATGAACCGAGTGCAGGACGCCACGTATCGCTTGGTCCGATACCGCGGGTTTCGCTCGGACGTGCGGGGCTGGGGTCAGCTGCTGAAGCTGAGGGTGGCCAGCAGCGTCGAGAGCACCTTGGTGTGCCAGTCGAGCAGGTCGGGGTAGTGGTTGTCCGGACGAGTGATCGCGAGTTGCCCTGCGCCGAACCAGATCTCGTCGCGATCCTCACTGGCCAACAGCAACGCGCGTACCGGCTCGGCCAACAGCGATCGGGCCGTCAGCGAGTCCTCGGTGACCAGCAGTGTCCACCGGAGGTCAAAGGCCTGGTCGCCGCTGGGCACCGCCAACATTCCGCCGGTCTTGTGTGACCAGAACCGGGCCGGGACCAGCCGAAGCGTCGGGAGCGGCACGAGCGACGGTGCCGCCGTGACGGCGTACCGGCGGACCTGATCGCGGCCGCGCTCGTAGGTGATCTCGAAGGCCGTCATCCGCCAGCTGCCGAACTGCCCGCGGACCACCCCGCGGGCATGGTGGTATTCGTCAAGTCGCATCGGCGCCGAGGCGATCAGGTCCACCAGCCCGGCGTCCTCGGCGGCGTCCCCGTCGCTGATCGACCAGCCGTGGCTGCGGGCCCACTCGGTCAGCGGCGGCGCCTCAGGCTGATCGGCCCACCAGTCCGGCATCGAGAACCAGCTTCGCCGACGGCGACCGCGTACCTGGCCGCCTTGGGCTTGCGGCCCGGGCTCGGCGCCGTACGGTGGCTGGCCGGGTTCGTACGGCGGCGGGGTCGTCATGGCTTCGACTCTCTCACGGCCGCCGGCCCCCTGCTTACGCTGTTCGCACTCAGCAATCCGCTCTGGCTCGCCTCGGGAGCGCTTAGAGCCCGATCTCGCCGGCGAGGATCTGCAGCCGATGCTCGTAGTAGTCCTCGGCGTGATCGATGGTCCCGACCAAGTGGCCGAAGAGTTCAAAGTTGATGACGCCGAAGAGCTGGACCCACGCCGCGATAGCGCGGTCGACCACGGGCTCAGGGATGCCGTGGAAGACCGGGCCGCTCGCGGCGCGATGTAGGTCGGTGCGGACGTGCTCGGGCAGCCGCACCGGCGGGTCGTCGGCGAAGCGGCCCTGATTCTGGGCGTCGCGCAGGATGTCGCCGAAGACGAGCGCCACCCGGGCGGCAGGCTCGACGGTGTCTCGTGGTGCCTGGTAGCCGGGGACGGGGCTCCCGTAGAGCAGGGCATATTCGGCGGGATGTGCCACCGCCCAGGCACGTACGGCTCGGCCCACTGCCATGAAGCGACCGGTCAGGTCCGTGCGCCCGACCGCTGCGTCACCCCTTTCGGCGACGCTGCCCAGGGCGTGGTAGCCGTCGATGATCAGGGCGGTCAGCAGTTCGTCACGGCTGGCGAAGTAGCGGTACATCGCGGAGGAGACCATGCCCAGCTCCCTCGCCACGGCCCGTAGCGAGACATCCGCCCCGGTCGTGGCCAGCTGGCGCCGGGCGATGGCCTTGATCTCCTCGGTCAGTTCTGCGCGCACCCGGGCCCGCAGGCCAGTGCTCCTGGTTTCGGCCACGAGCCGAGCATGCCAGGTTCGGAGAGCGGCATCGTGAATGCAGAGCATCGCTCTGCATTCATGTGCATCTGGGCTGACCACCGCGTCGTTCCTGAATCGGTTTGGTGTGGGGGTGGGCCGGCTCGCGGCCTAGGGGTGAATTCAGGGTGCGCGTTCCGGGCACTCACTGATGTCGTCCTACCGACCCGACCAGGATCCTCGTCGGCATGACCACGCAGCCTGAAACGACCCCCGACAACCTCACCGCTTCGGCGGGTGGTTCCCCCGCATTCGCCGCTGACACCGCCGGCCCGTACGGAAGTGCCGGCCCAGAGGGTCGGTGGAATCCGGAGCCGCCGGCTCAGCACTTCCGGATGCGGCGCAGCGCCAGCGACAAGATGTTGCTCGGTGTCTGCGGCGGCATCTCCGAGCACACCGACATCGACCCGGTCTACATCCGGCTGGGTTTTCTGGTCAGCCTGTTCTGGGGCGGGATCGGCATCTTCGCCTACATCGCCGCGGCCCTGGTCATGCCCAAGCCCCTGCCCGAGCTGCGCTGACGCTCATGATCGAGAGCGCCTCAGGTGCAGCCGCACTGCACTCCTAGCGCTCACGATCACGGTTGCCGGGCGATCCGGGCTCCGGGGCTCAGCCGAAGGTGTCGCGCAGACCGCGGCCCTTGAAGCGCCGAGGGCCGGCGTACCTCGTGGGTGCCACCGGGCCTTGAACTCTGATCCGGCGGATCAGATTGCTGCCGAGTTCGGCGGCCAGGCGAGCCTGCAGTTTGGGAACGAGCAGCCGGAGCTGGGTGGCCCAGGCGCTGGTGTCGGCAACGACCAGTAGCTCACCGTCGCGCAGTTGTTCGGGCCGGCTATGCGCGGCGATCTGCGGCCCGACCAGTTCTGGCCAGCGCCCGAACAGGGTTCCCTCGCGCGCCTGATCACCCCAGCCCCGATCGTCGACCAGCCGACCGACCAGGGATTTCAGCGGCTGCGGGTCAGTCGGGTCCGGGCCGGCCGAACTCCAGTTCTCCCGGCGGCGCCCGGCCACCCGGCGGGGTCGTAGGCCTGGGTTGGCCTTCGCAGTGCGCGCCGCGGCCTGCATCGCCGCCCGCGCCAGATCCCCTGGTGTCGACCCGCTGCCCGGGGCCCCGCCGGAGGTCACACTGCCCCGCGATCATGGATCTGTGACCAGAAATCGAGCTGAGATCGGGTCACAGCGCCATGATCGCGCAGGTTGTCAGCCAATCGGATGCACCTCGCCATCGGCCACTTGGAAGCGCATCCCGCGTAGCGACGCGGGCACGTCCTCGGAAACGGCGGCCGTGATCAACGTCTGCTCGGCCGCGGCGGCGATGGCCGACAGATGTGCGCGGCGGCGGCTGTCCAGTTCGGCGAAGACGTCATCCAGGACAAGGATCGGCTCGACTCCGTCGGCACGCAACAGGTCATAGGCGCCCAGTTTCAGCGCCAGCGCGAACGACCAGGATTCGCCGTGGCTGGCGTATCCCTTGGCGGTCGTCCCACCCAGCCGTAGCCGCAGCTCGTCGCGGTGCGGCCCGACCAGAGTGATCCCCCGATCCAGTTCGTCGTTGCGCACCCGGTCGAGCGCCGACTGGATCGCGTCGGTGAGTTCAGCGATCGAATCAGGGAAAGATTGCAACGATAGGTTCGGATCAGCGTGGCCCTGAGTCGAATGATTCGAGCCAGGGTCGCCCTGAGTCGGTTCTAAAACGGCGGGGTCCGAACCCGTGTCGCGGTTGAGCACGCTGGACTCGTACGCGATTGCGGCAGCGACCGAAGCATCCGACCCGGTGCCGGCGATCGCGGCGTATGCAGCGCTCACGTACGGCGCCAGCTCGCCGACCAGGGCAAGTCGCCCGGCCAGCAGTTCCGCGCCGACCCGGGCGACGTGGCCGTCCCAGACGTCCAAGGTGCTCAATGCGTCGCCGCGCGCGTGCCGGGCGGTCTTGAGCAGGGCATTGCGCTGCTTGAGCACCCGGTCGTAGTCCTGACGCACACCGGCATAGCGCGGGGAACGGGTGACCAGCAGCTCGTCGAGGAACCGGCGGCGCTCCGCGGGATCCCCGCGGACCAGGGCCAGGTCCTCTGGCGCGAACAGCACGGTTCGGACCAGCCCGAGCAGATCTCGCGGGCGTGGCAACGCAGCTCGGTTCACCCGTACCCGGTTGGCCTTGGCCGGGCTGATCTCGCATTCCACCAACATCTCCCGGTCGTCGCGGGCGAACCGCGCCCGTACGACGGCCGTAGTCGCACCCTGGCGCACCAGCGGCGCGTCGGTGGCCACGCGATGCGAGCCGAGCGCGGCCAGGTAGCCGACCGCTTCGACAAGGTTGGTCTTGCCCTGCCCGTTCGGGCCGACGAAGACGACCGGACCGGGCTCGAAGGCCAGGTCCGCGGTCACCCAACTGCGGAAGTCATGCAGGACGAGATGTCGAAGATGCACCGATCAGCCCACCAACTCGTCGGCCAGCACGCCTACCTCAACTGGTGATCTTGACCTTATGGTGGTTTTCGGACCGCCTGGCACGGCGTGTCGCCACCAAAAGGTCAAGATCACGGGAAAAAGGGGGCCGGGCGGGCAGCGGGCAGAGTTGCCGGGTCAGGATGATTCGGCGGCGGCGCGGTCGGCCATCCGGCGCGACGGCGGTTCCGGTGATCCCGGTGCCTCGACGTGCTCGTCGCGACCGACCGTGGCGTGCCCGCCGAACTGGTTGCGCAGCGCGGCAACGGCCTGCATGGCCGGGGAGTCCTCCTGCCGGGAGGCGAACCGGGCGAACAGGGCAGCAGAGATCACCGGCATCGGCACCCGGTGCTTGATCGCCTCCTCCACCGTCCACCGGCCCTCGCCGGAGTCCTGGACGTACCCCCGGATGTCGTCGAGCTCGGGGTCGGTCTCCAGCGCGCGGACCAACAGGTCGAGCAGCCAGGACCGGATCACGGTGCCCTGCGTCCAAGCGGCCAACACGGCGGGGACGTCGGTGACCAGATCTGCGGCGGCGAGTAGCTCATAGCCCTCGGCGTAGGCCTGCATCAACCCGTACTCGATCCCGTTGTGCACCATCTTCGCGAAATGGCCGGCCCCGACTCCGCCGGCATGCGCGTATCCGGCGCCGGGTTCGCCGGGGATCACCGGCGGCCGCAGCGCGTCGAAGATCGGCTGCAGCCGCGCCACGTTCTCGACCGATCCGCCGGCCATCAGGCCGTACCCGTTCTCGCGGCCCCACACCCCGCCGGAGACGCCGCAGTCGACGAAACCGATGCCGCGCCCGTCGAGTGCCGCCGCATTGACCTGGTCGTCGGTGAAGCGCGAGTTCCCACCGTCCACCAGGAGGTCACCGGCCTCGAGCAGCTCACCGAGTGCCGCGATCGTCTGCTGGGTCGGCTCGCCGGCCGGGACCATCACCCAGACAGCTCGAGGTGCCTGCAGCGCAGCAACCAGCTCCTCGAGGGTGTCCACCTCCCGGCTGCCGGGACTGACGTCGTACCCGATGACCTCGTGTCCGGCGTCGCGCAGCCGGCCGACCATGTTCGCGCCCATCCTGCCCAGGCCGATCATTCCGAGCTGCATTGTCGGCTCCCCTAACTCGGCAGTCGTACGGGCATGATCAGGTAACGGTAGGACGCGGCATCGCTGTCGCCGCCCATCGCGCTGAGCACCGCGGGTTTGAGCGGCGTGGTCATCTCCAGCCGGGCGGTTTCGGAATGTACGGCGGCCAGACCGTCGAGCAGGAACGCTGGGTTGAAACCGATCGTCGTGGTCTCGCCGTCGAAGACCACCTCGCAGCGCTCCTCGGCATGGGACTCCTCGTCGCCACCGGCCCGGAGGGTGACCGCGCCGGAGGAGAATTCGCAGCGCAGCGGGGCCCAGCGCTCGGCGACCAGGGCGACCCGCTTAGCGGCCTCGGTGAACGCGGCCACGTCGAGTTCGGCGTGCGAGCTGAACTCCGGCGGCAGGATCGAGCGGTACTTCAGGAACTCCGCGTCCAGCAACCTGGTCGTCGTCTGCTTGCCTTGACCGGACAGGCCCAGGAGGCCTTCTCCGACACCGCTGGTCGACAGGGACACGGTGACCTCCGAGCCACCGGTGAGGGTCTTGGCAGCGTCGGCGAGGGTACGGGCGGGCACCAGGATGGCGGAGCTGGCTCCGGGCGTACCCGGCTCCCAGGTGAACTCGCGTAGCGCCAGGCGGAACCGGTCGGTGGCAACCAACGTGATGGTCTCGCCCTCGATCTCGATCCGGACGCCGGTCAGCATGGGCAGGGTGTCGTCGCGGCCGGCGGCGATGGCCACCTGACCGACGGCTTCGGCGAAGACCGAGGCCTGCACGGTCCCCGCGGTCGACGGCATGGTCGGCAGCGCCGGATAGTCCTCCACCGGCAGGGTCGGCAGGCTGAACCGGGCGTTGCCACAGTTGATCGACAGCCGGGGTCCGTCCACGGCCACGTCGACCGGGTGCGGCGGCAACGACTTGGTGATGTCGGCCAGCAGCCGGCCGGAGACCAGGCTCCGGCCGGCACTGGCGGCGTGCACCGGAAGCTGTGCCTGGGTGGAGACCTCGTAGTCGAATCCGGACACCTCCAGGGTGTCGCCCTCGACACTGAGCACCAGACCGGCCAGGACCGGCACCGGCGGACGAGCAGGCAGGCTGCGAGCCGTCCA
>JACCTM010000378.1 GCA_013812385.1 Geodermatophilaceae bacterium
CCAGGATCGCCGCCGTCGGATAGCAGCCAGGCACCGCGATCCGCCGGGCGCCGGTCAGCTTCGCCCGGGCTCCGGCAAGCTCCGGCAGACCGTAGGGCCAAGGGGCGACGTGCGAGCCGCCGTACCAACGCTCCCAGGACTCGGAGCTGCTCAGCCGGTGATCGGCAGCCAGATCCAGGACGAGGGTCTGCTCGGGCAACCTGGCTGCCAGTTCGGCGGAGTGTCCGTGCGGCAGCGCCAGGAACACGACGTCATGGCCGGACAACGTCGTCGCGTCGGTGGGCGCCAGGACGTACTCGCCGATTCCGTGCAGGTGCGGCTGATGCGCGCTGAGCGGGTCACCGACCGACGAACTGGCGCAGACCGTCCGCAGGCTGATGTTGGGATGGGCGTGCAACAGCCGGCACACCTCGCCACCCGCGTAGCCGGAAGCGCCGGCCACTGCGGCCGTGATCGGGTCGGATGACGAACTCATGATGCATGATTATGCACCACTTTGAAAGTCTATGCAGGCGGGGGGGCCATCGGTGATTGGTGCCCCCGCGGGGGCTGACTGGGAAGGGGCGGCAGCAAGCCGGCCCCAGAGGGCGGTGGTCCGGTAGCAGGTGGCGGCACGCCCGTGTCGGGGGGCGGCATTCCGGTGGCGGTTGGCAGCGGGCTGGCCGGTGGCGTGTTGGACGTCGCCGCAGGTGCAGGTGATCGAGGCTCGTCCTCGCCGGAACGCCGCGGCTGCTTGCCGGTAACCTCAGCTGGTTCGGAGCGGCGGAAGCGCGTTCCGATGGTGACAAGCAGGAGCAGGACCCCGCTGATGATGAAGAAGTTGCGGGGTGGCACCTCGTCGGCGAACCCGAGGAGGAAAGGTGCTGCGATCAAGAAGATCGAGAGCAGGTAGATCACCGCCACGTGCAGCAGAACCGGTAGTTGGTTGACCAGACTGACGGGTCCTTCGCTGACTGCAGCGAGGATCAGGATGAGCACTCCGACCGCGACCGACATTCCAGTGGCCGCGCCGGAGTCGAAGTTGAAGACGAACGGAGCCGCGATGAACAACGCGCCCAGCGCGTACTCCAGAATTCCATGCAGAAACCTCGGGATGGGACCGTCGCGCAGCATGGCGTCACCGTAGCCGTTTGAGCCTCATACATCTCGCAGCCAGTCGCGCGTGCCTCCTACCGAGTGCTCTGGCGCCCGCAAAACGCCTTGGGCCGCCACCGTGCCCTGCTCGTTCGTGAAGGCGGCCACGATCAGGCTGGTGTCCAAGTAGCGCATCAGTAACGCGCTTCATCTCTCATCTCGCGCACGATCTCGCCGGCGTTGACCTCGGAGTACTGCATGCCGTCCGTCACCGAGCGCAACCAGTCGAGGTCAACGGGCTTCTTCGTGCGCAGCACGGGCGTCAACTTCGCGACGGGCTTGCCCCGCTTTGGTGATCTCGATCATCTCTCGCCGGTTTCGACCGCAACGAGCAGCTGGGACATGCGACTTCGCGCGGTCAGATCCCAGTGGCGTGCGGACCGTGATCGGACTGGAACGATGAAGCTGTGCGGGCAACTGTGGTTGGCTCGGGGGTCGCCGGGCTGACGTCGGCCATCACGCTCCAGCGCGCGGGGTGGCAGGTGCGCGTTCTCTCGGCGGCGCCGATCGAGGCGCTCACCTCGCACCTGGCTGCTGCAGTTTGGTTTCCCACCCACGCTGGCCCGCCCGAGGCGGTCGCTCGTTGGGGCGCGGAGACCTTCGAGGTGCTGGCCGGCCAAGCTGAGCTGTCGGGCTCCGGCGTGGTGATGCGCGAGAGCCTCGCCCTGTACCGCTGTGCCCCCGAACGCCCCGCCTGGTCCAGTGCTGTGCGAGAACTTCGCCCGGCCAGGGCAGCGGAGCTTCCCGCGGGGTACACCCACGGGCTGCGCTTCGTGGTCCCTCTCGTGGAGATGCCGGTGCACCTGCCGTGGCTGGTCGGGCTGTTCCGTGCGGCTGGCGGCACGATCCGCGTCGTCCGGATCGCCGCCCTGGACGAGGTCGTCGAGGACGGCTGGTCAGAACTGGTCGTCAACTGCACCGGTCTGGCAGCCCGGGAACTCGCCGCAGACCCGTCGGTCTACCCGGTACGCGGCCAGATCGTCCGCGTCTCCAACCCGGGGCTGACCCTGTCCATGCGCGACGAGCAGCACCCGGCCGGCCGGGCCTACATCCACCCGCGGACCGATGACTGCATTCTCGGCGGCACCTTGGACGAGCATCGCTGGGACACCGACATCGACCCGGTCGAGGCCGAATCGATCCTGGCGCGGTGCACCGAGATCGAACCCCGGCTCGTCGATGCCGACGTGCTGGAGCACGTGGTCGGGTTGCGCCCGGCTCGACCGACCGTGCGGGTGGAGGAATCGGTCAGCGACCCTGGCCGGGCGCGGCTGCTGCACAACTACGGGCACGGTGGATCGGGAATCACCCTCGGCTGGGGCTGCGCGCAGGACATCGCCTTGCTCGCTGCATCCGAGCGATGAACCGCAATCCCCACCCGCCTGGAGGGGCTCACGGCCGCGCCGGGGCGGATGCCCCATTGAGCGGCAGGTCTGGGAAACAGGCTGGTACCCCCGGGTGAACCGGCGGTTAACGCTTACCGCGATGCGATGTATGCCGAGCCGGTGTCCCGGGTACCGCCGTCGCCCGGTGCCCCGGCGATGACCGTCGACCCGTCCAGCGCCACCGATGCTCCGAACTGATCGAACTCCGAGCCGTCAGGCGCGACGATCTTGGCCCGCATGGTCCAGCTCAGCCCGCGGCGATCGAATAGATACGCCGACCCGACGTCGTCGCCGGCCGCCGTGTCATCCCTGGCGGCCCCGACGACGACGGCGACCCCGTGCAGCGCCACGGACAGGCCGAAGGCGTCGCCAGTTGCCCCATCAGCGGCGGTCAGCTCGGC
>JACCTM010000393.1 GCA_013812385.1 Geodermatophilaceae bacterium
TCGTCGGACTGCACTGCGAGCCAACCGATCTCCGGACCCGCAGGCATCGGCGCGACCGAGCCACCAAGGACCCGGCTGAGCAACTGGGCGCCGAAACAGATCCCGAACACCGGTATCTCGGCGCGGACCGCAGTCTCGAGCACATCCCGCTCCGGGCTGAGGTAGGGCACTGCGTCGTCGTGGGCGGAATCGTCGGACCCGAGGGAGACGACCAGGTCGTACGCGCGCGGGTCGGGCAGCCGGCCCTGCCGCGCATCGACGACATCGATCTCCGCCCCGAGCTCAGCCAGTCGCTGTCCTACGTACCCGGGCGGGCAGTCGTCCTGATGCTGGACGCACAGCACCGCCCGTGGGACACCCGCCACGTCAGCTCCAGGGGAACGGGGAGTTGCTGACCGGGTGCAGCTTGCCGGTGGCATACCGGGAGAACCGGAACGGCTCCAACAACGGCGAGATCTCCCCCAGCAATTCACCGGCCACCAGGTCGCCCACGCCGATCATCTTGTAGCCATGGTTGGAATCGGCGATGACGTAGGCGTTGTCGCGGAAGGTGTCGAACACTGGAAAGCTGTCCGGCGTGAAGGCGCCGATGCCGCCGGAGGGGTCCTTGCGGTAGAGCGGGCGGGTCCCCTCGAACCGCTTGTGACAGTGCGCGAGTGCCGAGGTCCACATCCGTACAAAATCCTCGCCGACGACGAACTCGGGGCTCTCGGTGCCGTACGGGTCGACGGCGACCTGGCCGGCAGAACCTCCGACGAGCTCCGGGGAGGCGCCACCCTGCACGCCACCGAAGTGGAAGTCGGGCTTGTAGTAGATGCCCCACATCTGGTCGGTGATCAGGCTGCCGTCGATGTCGTCGTAGAGCGGCTGGTCGGAATCCACGTGCACGACCGGCGGGATCCGGCCCTCGTTGTCGACGAACTCGCTCGGATCGACGCCCAACGTGCCTTCTTGCAGCGCCCAATAGGTCCACATCGGGGTGTCCGGGTGGACGGTTCCATCTGTGCCGGTCACCGAGATCTGCTCCGGGAGATCGAGCATCGCCCAGAGGTCGCGGATCCACGGCCCAACGGCGATCACGAGATGCTCGCAGCCGAAGTCGCCCTGGTCGGTCTCGACCGCACGTACGGAGTCGCCCTCCATCCGGAACCCGGTGACCTGTACGCCCGTATGGATAGCCACGCCCTCGGCCTCGGCTTTGGCCGCCAGGCCACGCAGCGACGCGGTGTTGTTGGCGTACCCGCCCCGCTTCTCGTGCAGCACGACCGAGATGCCGGGCGCCTGCCAGTCGGAGAACATGTCGAGCAGGTAGGCCCGGCACTCGTCGACGCCCTCGACCAGCACCGACTCGTACCCGATGGCCTCTTGTTCAGCCGCGATCTGCACGACATCGGCCCGCATGGCCTCGGGAGCAATCTGCAGGTAGCCGACCCCGTGGTAGGCGAATGCCTCAGGGTCGGACTCCCAGACATCCACCGAATGGGCCATCAGCTGTCGCATGGCCGGCTGGAAGTAGTTGTTGCGCACCACACCACAGGCGACGCCGGAAGCCCCGGCGCCGATGCCGGTCTTGTCGAGCACGACGACATCGCTGCCTTCCCCCTGACCGGTGGCCTTGAGCCGCTGCGCCAGATGCCAGGCCGTGGACAGTCCATGGATCCCAGCTCCGACGATGACGTACTTCGCCCGGGTCCTGGTCAGTGGTTGCGATGGCATCTGCGCTCACCCTGCTTCTCTGTGGTTGACTATGAATAATTGCCCATACGGCAACACTATGTCCAAGTTATGAGGAGCTTACTATTGCGCGCACCGGACTACCAGCGACCCGGCAGGTGGGCTCCGTCCAGCGGGCGATCGCGGTCCTCGACGCGCTGGCCGAGGGCGGCGCGGAGTTGGGCACGAACGAGATCGCCAGACGAACCGGGATCAACGCCAGCAGCATCTCCCGGCTGCTTTCCACGTTGACCGAGGCCAGGCTGGTACAGCATCTGCCCTCGACCGGGCGCTATCGCCTCGGGGTCCGAATCCTCCAACTAGCTAGCGCCGCCCGGGAGAATCTGGACCTACGCGCGGTGGCCCGTCCCCTGCTCGAGGAGTTGGCGGCACTGAGCGGCGAGACCGTGACCCTGTCCCTTCCCGGTGAACACGATGTCCTGACCGTGGACTTCGTACAGAGCTCCAGGTCGGTC
>JACCTM010000400.1 GCA_013812385.1 Geodermatophilaceae bacterium
CCGCTCGTCCGCGGTGAAGATGCCCAGGCCCGCGCGCTTCTCGTAAGGAAGGTGATCCAGCGCCAGGCGGCGGAAGATGTAGTCCATCACCGACTGGGCGAGTCGTACGTCGGCGTCGTCGGTCATACCGGCCGGGTCGAAACGCATGTTCGTGAACTTGGAGACGTAGGTCTCCAGCGGCACGCCGTATTGCAGCGCGATCGAGATCGCGATGGAGAAGGCGTCCATCAGCCCGGCCAGAGTGGAGCCCTGCTTGCTCATCTTCAGGAAGACCTCGCCGAGGCCGTCGTCCGGGTAGCTGGAGGCGGTCATATAGCCCTCGGCCCCACCGACACTGAACGAGGTCGTCCGCGCGGGGCGGGACTTCGGCAGCCGCTTGCGGGTCGGGCGGTTGACCTCGATGACCTCAGGCTCAGCCGTTGCTTTCTTGGCTCTGCCGTCTGACAGTGGCTGGCCCACCTTGCAGTTGTCCCGATAGATCGCCAGTGCCTTGAGGCCCATCTTCCAGCCGCGAAAGTAGATCTCCTCGACGTCCTCGACGGTGGCGTTCTCCGGCATATTTACGGTCTTGCTGATGGCGCCACTTAGGAAGGGCTGCACCGCGGACATCATCCGCACGTGTCCCATCGGAGTGATCGCCCGCTCCCCCATCGCGCAGTCGAAGACGTCGTAGTGCTCGGGGCGCAGCCCCGGGGCGTCCACGACGTGTCCGTGCTCGGCGATGTATTCGACGATCGCCTCGACCTGCTCGTCCTGATAGCCGAGCGAGGTCAGCGCCCGCGGAACCGTTTGGTTGACGATCTGCATGGAGCCGCCGCCGACGAGCTTCTTGAACTTCACCAAGGAGAAGTCAGGCTCGATACCGGTTGTGTCGCAATCCATCATGAAGCCGATGGTGTTGTGGCTGACAAAGCCGCCGGCGACGTAGGTCACGTTGCTGGGCACCGATAGGTCGTATGTCGGCTGTACGCCGCCGTCCTCGTTGGCAGAAACCTGCTCGAAGAGGTAGCCGAAAGCATGCCCGACGGGGACGATGTCCAGCCAAGTCTCGTCTGCAACGTGCACGCGATCCCGGTTGCCGGACTGGGTCGCCTTCGCCGTGCCGAGCAGCCTTGCTTTGCGGTCGGACAAGAAGCCGACCTGCTCGCCGAATGCCACCGCGTAGGTCAGGTTCTTGAGCCGCACCTGGTAGATCGGGCCCCCCCAGCCGCTCGCGGTGGTCCGAGTTGTCGTCGGAATGGCGAGTGCCAACATGACCGTACGAATCTCGGCTGCGAAGGCGGCGTGTGCGGTGCTGACCGAGGGCACGCCCGCTAGGACAGCGCCGTCGGCTTCGAACAGGCCGCGCACGAACGCCGCATAGATCGCCGGGTTGTTGGTCTCCAACACGGCGGACGGAACGCGTGGCACCCAGCCCTTGCCGGTATGCGCGTCGTGCGGCAGCGTCTTGGCGAACCCGGCCGCCTGCCACCATCTGGCCAGCCGCACCGACTGCAGGGTCACCTCCTGGTATCCGATCATCTGCCTTACCGCCGGCTCCAGCTGGAACAGCTGCTTGCTGAGAATCCGGAGCCGCTCGACTACGTCAAGGTCGGTGTCTGCGACGCAGAGCCGAATGCCCTTGGCGTGCAGGCTGCCGTCGCCCATGAAGTAGCCGACCAGCTCGGCGAGCTCCTCATCGACCTGGTTGGGCACCGAGACGTGTCGGTCCCCGGCGTAGTACGCCTGGTCGAGAACGGGCAGCACCACGGCGCGCGGGGACCCGACCAGCGTTCCGAGCTGCATCGGGACGATGTCACCTGCAGCGACATCAGCCATCCGCTTCCATGCCCACTCCCCCGACTGCCGGTCGACGACCTTGATCCGGTGGGCCAGCGTTCCCTGGATCTGGTAGCCGCCCGCGGTGACGATCCGCCGCGTCGGCTCCTCGCCGTTGACGAAGAACTGAGTCGCCCGCTGCGGGCCCTCATCGGTCGACACGGTGGCCTCGAGTCCCTGCCAGCGGTCGCCGTACGGGTCGCCGAGTTCGCCGAGGCGCACCAGGCCGCGGTCGGTGGTGATCAGCGTGTCCCCGGTCAGGCAGCCGGTCGGCGCCAGAACGCTGGCCTGTGCGTTGCGCCAACCGTTCTTCGCACCGATCGCCAGGCCGTCCTGCCAGGCTTTGGTGGCGTGCTTGAGCACTGCCGCATCATCGGCACCGACTGGACGGATCTCGTCGTTGGCTGCGGCGTGCTTGCGCATCACCCTTGCGTGTGGCGCGGCGTTGCGGGCGAAACCGTCGTAGGGACCGACGATCCCGGCGAGTTCGGCCGAGCGCTTGTAGGCCGTACCGGTCATCAGGGATGTGATCGCCGCGGCCAGCGACTGTCCACCGCGGGAGTCGTAGGCGTGCCCGGTCGCCATCAGCAGCGCACCGAGGTTCGCGTACCCGATCCCGAGTTGGCGGTAGGCCCGCGTGGTGTCGCCGATCGGCTCGGTCTGGAAGTCGGCGAAGCAGATCGAGATGTCCATCGCGGTGATCACGATCTCGACCGCTTTGGCGAAGGTCACCGCATCGAAGGTGCCGTCGTCGTTGAGGAACTTCATCAGGTTCAGCGAGGCCAGGTTGCACGAACTGTTGTCCAGGCTCAAGTACTCACTGCAGGGGTTAGATGCGGTGATCCGGCCGGTCTCAGGGTTGGTGTGCCAGTCGTTGATCGTGTCGTCGTACTGGATGCCGGGATCGGCGCAGGCCCACGCGGCCTGGGTCATCGAGCGGAAAAGCTTCTTGGCATCGACGGTCTCCAGGACCCGGCCGTCCTGTCGCGCGCGTAGCCCGAAGTCGGCGCCAGATTCCACCGCATGCATGAACTCCTCGTTGACCCGGACCGAGTTGTTGGCGTTCTGATACTGCACGCTGGTGATGTCAGTGCCGCCGAGGTCCATGTCGAACCCGGCGTCCCGCAGCGCCCGGATCTTGTTCTCCTCACGCGCCTTGGTCTCGATGAACTCCTCGATGTCGGGATGGTCGACGTCCAGCACGACCATCTTCGCCGCTCGGCGGGTCGCGCCTCCGGACTTGATCGTCCCGGCGCTGGCATCGGCCCCGCGCATGAAACTGACCGGCCCCGAGGCAGTGCCACCGGAGGACAGCAGCTCCTTGCTCGACCGGATCCGGGAGAGGTTCAGGCCGGCACCGGAACCACCCTTGAAGATCAGGCCTTCCTCGCGGTACCAGTTCAGGATCGAGTCCATCGTGTCGTCTACAGCCAGGATGAAACACGCTGAGACCTGCTGCGGGGACGACGTTCCCACGTTGAACCAGACCGGAGAGTTGAAGCTGAACACCTGGTGCAGCAGCATCCAGGTGAGCTCGTGCTCGAAGATCTCGACGTCCTCGGGCGAGGCGAAGTAGCCGTTGTCGCGCCCGGCCGCTGTGTAGGTCAGCACGACCCGGTCGATCAGCTGGCGAAGGCTGGACTCCCGCTGACCGGTGCCGACCGCGCCGCGGAAGTACTTGGTGGTGACGATGTTGGCCGCGTTGACGCTCCAGAAGTCGGGAAACTCCACCCCGCGCTGCTCGAAGTTGATCGAGCCGTCGCGCCAGTTCGTCATCACGACATCGCGTCGTTCCCAGCTGACCTCGTCGTAGGGGTGCACACCGGCGGTGGTGTAGACCCGCTCGACGACGAGCCCCTTCGCCGGATAGCTCGCGGCCCGCTTGCTGCCCGGGGCTGGGGAATGCGCGATATCGGTCACGGTCGTCCTCTCTAAACGCTGGCTGGGGTGTGCTTGGGATCGTTCGAGCGCCGGAGTTCGGCGATGGCTGCTTCGAAATCGGCAGCTGAGGTGAAGGAGTTGTACACGCTGGCAAAGCGCAGGTAGGCGACCTCGTCGAGTTCGCGGAGCGGTCCCAGGATGGCCAGGCCGACCTCGTCGCTGGGGATCTCGGCGACCCCACTGGCGCGGACCGCGTCCTCGACCTCCTGGGCCAGCTTTGCCAGGGCGTCCTCGTCGACCGGTCGACCCTGGCAGGCACGGCGGACACCTGCGACGACCTTCGACCGGGCAAAGGGCTCGGTGACTCCACTGCGCTTGATCACCGCAAGGGTGGCTTCTTCGACAGTGGTGAAGCGGCGGGAGCAATCCGTACAGGACCGGCGACGCCGGATGACCTGTCCCTCGTCGACCTCACGGGAATCCAGAACTCGGGAATCGGGGTGACGGCAGTACGGACACCGCATCAGCGCACTCCTTCGAGGTCGTGGCAGGGCGCCACCCGCAAGGGTCCTGTGGACGACGCAGCGGAGAAGCTGTGCGTCGCCTGTGGGCGAGCTGTGGGGCGAGAAACCCCAACTTGTGGACTAACTACATCAGTGTAACCACTAGATGTAGGGGTGAACCATAGATCGGTCCACCACATCCCGCAAGCGGTTCGCCATCTTGACCGGCTTCGGCGTGTCGCGGTTCGACGGTTGTTCCGGTCACGGCAGCAGCAGGACCTGTCCGGCCTGCAGGGCTGAGGAGTCCAGGTCATTGAGTCGGATGATCGCCCCGATCACGTCTCGGGGGTCGGCTCCCGGATCCACCCTTTCGGCCAGGCTCCACAGGGTGTCCCCTGGGCCGACGATGACCGACGTTCCAGCCGCGGGCACCAGCCCAGCTGAGCCCGGTGCGGCTCCAGTCCTTACGTAGGGCGCTTCCTGGGAGGGGTAGGAAGTCGACGTGGAGAACGGAGCCAGCGCCGACGCAACGTCCACAGCGACAACTCCAAGAGCGACGCAGCCGAGCAACGCCAGGCCGGCTAGCAACCGGCGCGCACGCATGGTCAAACGCACCCGTCCCGCCTTGACCTCGCGGGCGCCCCGTGTCTCACGTGCCGAAGGAGCCGGCCGTGCGACGGGCAACCGGCAGTTGTCAGTCGGAGTGTTGGAGTCCAGGCAGGTCGGTTCGGCGGCTGGAAGCCTGTCCGCACGGATGGCCAACGGCTCGACCGGGTGGCAGACCGGCTGACTGGTGGGGCGCTCCAACGTGGCAAGCATGGGATCCTCCTCAACACACAGACGCCCGGGAAGAGATCGAACAATCGTTCGATCGAACGTCTGTGCGATGTCTACCAGCCCGGTCTGACAAAACCCAGATCTATCGCTGAATTGTTCGAACAAATGTTCCCACTCCGCATCAAGGGGCCGAATTGCAGATCCTGACCGTCGGGGAACGTGCGCTCCTGGTCGAACTCGACGATCTCGACTCAGTGCTGGCCCTCGCTTCGGCGCTGCGCGCGCAACCGCCGGCTGGAGTCCTGGAGTGCTTGCCGGGCGCCCGAACGGTATTGCTGCACTGCGATCTCGATCGCACGACCCTCAGAGCCGTCGCGGACGCCGTACGCGGGATGGGGTCCACAGCCCGACCGGAACCGCCGAGCGAGGTGGTCGAGATCCTGGCCTGCTACGACGGGCCGGACATCGACGACGTACTGACCTCGACGGGAATGACCCGCAATGAACTGATCGGATGGCACACCCGTACCGAGTGGCAGGTGGCCTTCTGCGGCTTTGCTCCCGGGTTCGGCTATCTCGTGACACCGCATGCCCTGTCGATCCCACGCCGGTCCACACCGCGTACCAGCGTTCCGGCGGGCTCAATCGGTCTGGCCGGTGAATTCAGCGGCGTCTACCCACGCGCTTCGCCCGGCGGCTGGCAGTTGATCGGCCGTACGACGGCAACGTTGTTCGACCTCGACGCCGATCCACCGGCGCTGTTGCGGCCAGGCGTAGGCGTCCGCTTCGTGGACTGCAGATGAGGGACGCCAGCCCAGCCGAACCCGGAGACGAGCGACGGCTCTTGGTACTGCACACCGGACCGCTGACGACCGTGCAGGACGCCGGACGACCAGGGTTCGCCCAACTCGGCATCGGAAGGTCCGGCGCAGCCGATCGCGGGTCGCACCGCCTGGCCAATCGGCTGGTCGGCAATCTCGAAGACGACGCCACCCTAGAAGTCACGCTCGGCGGTCTGGTGGTGCGTGCCGACCACGACCTGCTCATCGCCGTCACCGGCGCCCCGGCCCCGATCACCGTAGGCGCGATCGTGCACGGCGCCAACGCGCCGCTCGCGCTCAGATCAGGTGAGGTGGCCGCGCTCGGTAGTCCACCGCGGGGAATGCGCAGTTATGTCGCGGTTCGAGGCGGCGTCCGGGTCCAGGCGGTACTCGGGTCTCGGAGCACGGACCTTCTGTCCGGGATCGGTCCGGATCCGCTGCGGGTCGGGGACATCGTCCCGATCGGAACGGCGTACGGCGCCGCTCCCGATCTCGATCTGGCAGCCGTCGCTGAGCCAACCGAGGGAGAACTGACCCTGTCCGTACGCGTGGGACCGCGCGCGGACTGGTTCACCGACACGGCGATGCACGCTCTGCTGCACGACCGGTACGAGGTCACCGGCGAATCGAATCGGGTGGGGATGCGACTGTCCGGCCCGATCCTGGAGCGCTCGCGTCCCGGTGAACTGCCGAGCGAGGGAATGGTCGTCGGTGCGCTACAGGTCTCCCCCGACGGTCAGCCGACACTGTTCCTGGCCGATCACCCGGTGACCGGTGGGTACCCGGTCATCGCAGTGGTCGATCGAGCCGACGTGGACGCCGCCGCCCAGGCCAGGCCCGGCCAGCATCTGCGGTTTCGCCCGGCCGGCGATCCGGCGGTGGGGCCGGCCCCGAGTTCCCGGCCGGCGAAGACGACCATGGAACCGTCGGCATTCATCACGTAGATCTCCTCGTTCCCGTCGCGGTTGCTCAAGAAGAGCTGTCCATGAGAGTCGTTCCCGCCAGCCCGGCACGTGGCACCACCGGCGTAGTTCGGAAATCCGGCGTGTCGTTCGAACACATGTTTGAACAACGGGATCGGGCAGGTTAGCGTCACCACCAGCGATACAGCCAGCTGGGAGGCGTAACGGTGGGCAAGCAGAGCAGTACGAGCAAGGGTCGCACGGTCAAGGACAGCAACGTCCAGGCCTTTCCCGACCGGCCCGACGGCGGCGACGGGCTGACCGTTCGCCAGCGTCGCGTCCTCGAGGTGATCCGCGACTCGATCGACCGCCGCGGCTATCCGCCCTCGGTCCGGGAGATCGGCGAGGCGGTCGGACTGTCTTCGGCGTCCTCGGTCGCGCATCAGTTGAGCACCTTGCAGCGCAAGGGCTACCTCCGCCGCGATCCGAACCGACCGCGGGCCCTGGACGTCCGTACGCCGGCGGAGACTGCGGACGACATCGCCGCGGGTACGTCGGGCACGTGGGACGCGGCGAACGCCGGTACGGCCGGGACCGGTGACTCCCCGGACGAGCAGAGCCTGCCCCGTCCGTCGTACGTGCCGGTGGTCGGCCGGATCGCGGCCGGTGGTCCGATCCTGGCCGAGCAGGCCATCGAGGACGTGTTCCCCCTGCCGCGCGAGATCGTCGGCGAGGGCACGCTCTTCCTGCTCAGGGTCGTGGGGGACTCGATGGTCGAGGCCGCCATCTGCGATGGGGACTGGGTGGTCGTGCGTCAACAGCCGACCGCGGAATCCGGGGAGATCGAGGCCGCGATGATCGACGGCGAGGCGACGGTCAAGACGTTCAAGCGCCGCGGCGGGCACGTCTGGCTGCTGCCACACAATGCCGCCTACGAGCCCATCCCGGGAGACGACGCGACCGTGCTCGGCCGCGTGGTCAGCGTGCTGCGCAAGATCTGAGCGACCCCGGCTCAGGCGCTGTGGTCGAGATAGGCCAGGACGGCGAGCACGCGGCGGTTGTCGTCGGGTGTCTGTTGTAGGTCCAGCTTGTCGAAGATGGCGGCGGTGACGCCTTCGACGGTCTTGACGGCTAGATGCAGCCGCTCGGCGATCGATCGGTTGGAGCGGCCCTCGGCCATGGCGGCCAGCACGGATCGCTCGCGTGGCGCCAGCCTCGACAAGGGATCCGAATCCCGAGCGTTGCGGACCAGCTCGGCTACGACGTCCGGGTCGATCGCCGACCCGCCCCCGGCGACCCTCCGGGCCCCGTCGATGAGTTCAGTGGACTCGGCGATCCGGTCCTTGAGCAGGTAGCCGACTCCGTCGACTCCGGACCCCAGCAGTCGCAGCGCATAGTCCGGCTCCAGGTACTGGGATAGGACCAGCACGCGGACCTTGCCCTGGTACCGCTCGCGGATCCGCTCAGCAGCAAGCAACCCGGCGTTGTGCGAAGGGGGCATCCGGATATCGACGACCGCCAGGTCGGGTGGGTCCTGGGCGACCATCTCCAGCAGTTCGTCGGCGCTGCGGGCCTGACCAGTGACCTCGAACCCGCCGCTGGTCAGGATCCGGGTAACCCCTTCCCGCACGACAGCCGAATCGTCAGCCACGATCACGGTCGGGGTATCTCTGCCCGCAGGCATGTTCCCCCCGATCTGCGGCTCGTCACGGTCAGGACGCCGTCGAGGGCAGCAACCCGGTCGCTGAGGCCGCGCAGCCCCGAGCCGTTGACCGGACTCGCCCCGCCGCTTCCGTCGTCGCTGACCTCGACCACCAATGAGCCGTTCTCAAGGCCGAGCTGGACTCGCGACCGTGTGGCGTGCGAGTGCCTTGCCACATTCGTCAGACCCTCAGCGACCACGTAGTACGCCGCCGTCTCCACCGGCGCCGGTAATCGACCGTTCAGGTCAATGCCCAGCTCGACCGGCACCGTGCAGCGACGCGCGAGCGTACGTACAGCAGGTTCCAGTCCCTCGTTGGTGAGCACCGCAGGATGGATACCGCGAGCCAACTCGCGCATCTCGCGCATCGCCTCCCGCAGCTCCACGGCCACCAGTTCCAGCCGATCGAGCAACACTTCCGGAGCGCCGATGCTGGCGGCCTGCGAGCGCACGTCCTGCAGGCTCATCGAGATTCCCAACAACCGATGCTGTGCGCCGTCATGCAGGTCGCGTTCGATGCCACGCCGCTCCTCGTCGGCAGCGGCCAGGATCCGAGCCCGGGAGGCGTGTACCTCCTCGAGTTGGCGCCGCACCTGCGCGCTGAGCCGGTCATTGTCGATGCTCAACCTCAGCACCGCCCCGACGGAGGCCAGCAGCCCCGGATCCTCGAGCAGTACCGCGTCGTGAACGACAGCAGCGACCGGCGTGCCGTGCCGCTCAAGTAGAAGGACCGCCCGGACATCGGTCTCTTCGGGTGGCGATACCTGCCTCCCTTGCGCGTCGGTCCACCGGTCCTGCTCGGCGTCCCAGTGCCGTACCTCGATGCTCGGATCAGCCAGGGCCTGACGCAGCGCGGACTCGATGTGCTCTGGGCGGTCGCGGTCGGTGCCGAATTCGACGGCAAGCCGGGCGGCTGGTCCGTGAGCGGCCCGGAGCAGGAACACGCCAGCCAGGAACCCGAGCGGGATCAGCGCCCGCGCGCCGAACAGAAGCCAGGCCTCTATCTCGATCCATAGCTCTTCGAAGGCAACGAGCGGACGGTCGAAGATCAGGCCGCTGACGAGATTGGCGTTCTGGTAGGCGGCGGCCCACGCAGCCGCGCCGCCAGCCAGCAGGACCGGTCTGAGGATGCGCCGTGACGGCGCTGCAGCGCCGCGCCAGCGGAGGATCACCAACCCGACTACCACCAAGTACGCCGTCACGATCAAGATGCCGGTCACCGCCTCGACCGACTCCAGCAGCGCCGCATCCGGGCTCAGCACGGCGAACGGGTTCGGCGCACATTCCGAACAGCCGACCGGATCGAAGGCGGGCGGATCGTAGATCAGCAGCCTGGCGAGGCTGCGCAGAATCATGTTGGCCGCCAGGGCAGCCAGCACCAGACGGGAAAGCTGATTCAGGCGACGATCGGGAAAGGTGAGCACCAGGTAGGCCAGCACCACGTCGTAATACCGCTCGAAGGAAAACCCGATCATGGAAAGGCCCGCGATACCACTGGGTCCATAGCTGCC
Source organism: Geodermatophilaceae bacterium (assembly GCA_013812385.1). Lineage (GTDB taxonomy): Bacteria > Actinomycetota > Actinomycetes > Mycobacteriales > Geodermatophilaceae > JACCQS01. Next base: position 9,916 of record JACCTM010000400.1, read on the forward strand.
GAGGAACCACAGCGCGGCGCAGAGAGTCAGGGCCGGGCCCGTCCGGACATCGGGTCGGCGTCGCCAGGCCAGCTTTCCGGCAACGAGGAAGGTCAGCCCCAGCAGGGTTTCCAGTAGGAGGAACCGCAGCGGGGCCCCGGCGTCAAGCCCGACCTTTGCCGTCACAATGGCAAAGGCGAACACGGCGATGCCGCTGACGACACGCGCACTCATGAGCCCACCTCCGTTCGAGGATGCTCACACATTCCGAGGGCACAGGCCCACCGGGAAAA
>JACCTM010000079.1 GCA_013812385.1 Geodermatophilaceae bacterium
GAACCACGATGCGGCTGAGCGCACCCCTGCGGCATTGGTACAACAAGCAGTCCTGGACCGGATCCGCTGGGGAACCGAACTAAGACACATGTGAGAGCACCTAAGGTCCCTTAGCCAAGCGCTACGATCTTGGTGGCCAGCGTTGCGACGAAGGGCCCGAGCCACCTGGAACACGTCATGAGCACAGCGATGGGTACAGCCGGGTCCGTGCGGCGATCTCGCGCTGGCCTCGACCACCGCCGACGACGTCAAGGGCAACAACGACAGCTTCGTCACGTCACCGTCGGCCGACGCACCACGGTGGCGTTCACCTCCGAAGCCACCAACCTGGACCCGGCCGACACCGACATCATCAGCGACGTCTACGTCAAGGACCTAGCCAGCGGGGAACTCACCCTGGTCTCCACCTCCGACAGCGGCGTCAAGGGCAACGGGAGCAGCTTCGCTCCGTCGCTGTCGGCCGACGGCAGCACGGTGGCGTTCAACTCCGAGGCCACGAACCTGGACCCGGCCGATACCGACGACATCACCGACATCTACGTCAAGGACCTGACCACCGGTGAGGTCATGCTGGTGTCCACCTCCGACACCGGCGTCAAGGGCAACGGAGTCAGCTTCCGGTCGTCGCTGTCGGCCGACACCGACGGCACCAGCGACGTGGTGCGTGCCGAGCGCGTTTCGACCAGCCGGGCGCCCAACGTCTCAGCCCAGGACATCTAGGTGGCCGTGCCGACTGCAAGTCCCGGTACGACCCCGCCGGGGCCATTGGCCGCCAGCCAGGCCAGGCCGGTGCCCCGGATGGCGAGCTTGGATCGCCGGAGGCCGCTGCCGATGATCACCCAGCCAAGCGCGGCTACCGCCTCGTCGACGAGCACCGGCCACTCGGGGGGGAGCCCCAACGGGGTGATTCCGCCGTACTCCATCCCGGACCGCGCGACCGCCTCGTCCATGGACAGGAAGGAGGCCTTGCGCACGTCGAGGCGTCGTTTGACGATTCCATTCACGTCAGCTCGGGTCGTGGCCAGCACCACGCATGCAGCGATTCGCTGCTCGCCCTCTCGTCGGCCGGCCACCACGACACAGTTCGCGGAGATCTCAAGCGGTACGTCATAGGCCGCACAGAAGGCCGCGGTGTCCGCGAGCCCCGGATCGATCCCAGCCACCGCCACATCCGCGAAGGCGGAGTCCTGCGACGCAGCCACCTCCAGTGCGGCCACGACCGGGTCGGCAAGCAACTCACGGTGTGCCGACACCGGTCGGAGGTCGAGGCGCCCGATCCGTACGGCGCCGCTCATGCCTGCGCCGTCGGGCCACCAGCGCCGTCGCACCAGCTGGCCAAGATCGAGGCGTACACGGCGACCGCCTGTTCCACCCGATCCGCTCGGCACCACTCGTCCACCACATGACACTGATCGGGCTCCCCAGGGCCGAGGATCACCGTGGGCACCGGTGCCGGCCGCTTCCCCGAGCCCTTTCCGAGCAAACCGATCAGAGCCGAGGCGTCGGTGAAGAAGCGAGCCGGCGGCGACGGCTCGTCGGGGAGGCCGTTGACCGCCAGCGCTTCCCGGACGAGCCCGACGAACGGATCGTCCAAGTCGGTGTCGACGAGCGGCAGGTCGACCAGGTCGGAGACCGAGATGTCCTCCCCGACAATACCTTTCACGTGTTTCCGCAGGTCGATCGGATCTACGCCGGGGACGGTACGCAAGTCGAGGTGCAACTCGGCGGAATCGGGCACGACGTTGGGCTGCACTCCCCCGCAGAATCTGCCCACATTGGCCGTCACCTGCCCGAACCGCTCATCCGACGGCCAGGCCGAGGCGTCGTGCAGGGCCGTCGCCGCGCGAGCCAGGCGCACCACCGCGTTGTCACCGAGTTCGGGTGCCGACCCGTGTGCGGCCCGGCCGCGGGCGGTCAGGCGAAGCCACAAGGCACCCTTGTGTGCCGCGACGAGCGCGTTCGCCGTAGGCTCCCCGACCAGCAGCGGACCGCCCTGGCCAAGCACCGACGAGGGGAGCTGCAGCGCACCCTGACACCCGGTTTCTTCGGCGGCGGTGAGCACGAGTTGGATCCCACGGCAGGCATGTGGCCGGCGGAGATGGCCGACCACGGCGGTCACCATGGCCGCGATGCCACTCTTCATGTCCGACGTGCCTCTGCCCACGATCCGAATGCCGTCGCTTTCCGCGGCCCAAGGGTCGACGCTCCAGGCCGAACGATCGGCCGGCACGGTGTCTACGTGGCCGGTCAGCGTCAACGGCGGGCCGGCCCCGTCGAATCGGGCGACAAGCTGCTCCCGATTCGGTGCCCAGTTGACGAACCGGGTCCGGGCGTTGACCGCATTGAGCATCAGGGCGCAATGCCGGTTGACCGTCCCCTCGTTGGCGCCGGCAGAGGAGATCCGGACCAGGTCCTCGAGCAGCCGGACTGCTCCGGAGCTACGAACAGGACTCACGCCCACCGCTCTCATCCTGACTAGACCACGCCACCGTCGAACAGACGCTAGCAACACCACACCCCGCCCTGTGTGCTCCGCGCCGCACCGATGCCATCATGACCCGCGTGCCGACCATGTCCACCCATGAACAACGAGTCCTAGACGCCATCGACCCGGCCTGGGCGTTGGATCGCCTCGTCGAGCTGATCGGCATTCCTTCGATCACCGGCAGCGCCGCGGAAAGCGACGCCCAGCACCGGCTGGCCGGATATTTCGACCCCCTCGGACTGGACACCAACCTCTGGGCGATCGACCTCCTCGAAGCCAAGTCCCATCCCGACTTTCCGGGCCTCGAAGCGCCGCGTACCGAGGCCTGGGGCCTGGTCGGCACCACCGGTGGCGACGACGGCCCCACCCTGATCCTGAACGGGCACATCGACGTTGTTCCGCCCGGCGATCCATCGCTGTGGTCCGGCGAACCCTTCCGCCCGCGCGTCGACGGGGATGTCGTACACGGTCGCGGAGCCTGTGACATGAAAGCTGGAGTGGCAGCCGCACTCACAGCCGCGAAGGCTGTGCGCGACAGCGGCCTACATCTGGCTGGGAAGCTCTCCCTGCAGAGCGTCGTGGGTGAGGAGGACGGCGGATTGGGCGCTTGGGCGACCCTGCGCCGAGGACATCACGGCGATGCGGCTGTCATCCTCGAGCCCACGAGCGGAACGGTGCACACGGCCAACGCCGGGGCACTCACCTTCCGGATCGAGGTGACGGGCCGAGCCGCACACGGGGCCACAAGGGAACTCGGGGTCAGCGCGTTCGAGTCCTTCTGGCCGATTCATCTCGCCCTACGAGAGTTGGAAACCGAACGCAACGCCGACACAGACGTACGTCTGCGCGGGCACGCCCTGCCTTACGCGCTGTCCATCGGCACCGTCCACAGTGGAGATTGGCCGAGCAGCGTCCCGGATCGCCTGGTCGCGGATGGGCGGTACGGCGTCGCGATCGGTGAGCCATCAGCAGCGGCTCGCAAGGTCCTCGAAGACCGGGTCGTCGAAGCCTGCGCGAACGATCCGTGGCTGGCTGATCATCCTGCGACCGTCACCTGGTCAGGCGGCCAATTCGGAAGTGGCACCCTGCCGCCAGGGCATCCCCTGCTGGGCTGGGTGCAGGCTGCGGCAGCCGACATCCGGGGTAGCACTCCGCCGGAGGCCGCCGCGGCGTACGGCAGTGACCTCCGGTTGTACGCCGCCGAAGACATCCCCACCGTCCACTTCGGACCTGGAGATGTCCGGTTGGCGCACTCACCGCGAGAACAGGTGCGGGTCAGTGACCTGCTCGACACCGCCCGGGCGGTCGCGCTGTTGATCGTGCGTACCTGCGGAGTCCGCTGACCTCCATGTCTGTGGACCTGGCCGCCGCATGGATCGCCGTGGTCGGGCCGAGTGAGAAGGCGCGCGACTGCTGGGCAGGTCTGATCACCCGCTGGAGTGAGCCGCACCGGCGCTACCACGGAATCGGTCACCTGAGCGCCGTCCTGCTGTTTCTCGATGAGTACGGCAACCACGCAACCGACCTCGACGCCGTACGTCTGGCTGCCTGGTACCACGACGCGATCTACGATCCACGCGGCGCCGACAACGAGGAACGCAGTGCGGAGCTGGCGGTCGATGAGTTAGGCGCGCTCGGCATCCCGAGCGACCGTGTCGACGAAGTGGTGAGGCTCGTGCGCCTGACCGCACGTCACGACCCGAACGACGGGGACCGAAACGGGGAATTGCTCAACGACGCCGATCTGATGGTCCTGAGCAGCCCGCCGGAGGCCTACGTGGCCTACCTCAACGCCATCCGGGAGGAGTACGCGCACGTCCCGGATCCGGAGTTCCGGGCCGGGCGAGCGGCTGTACTCGAGTCGCTCTTGGAGACGCCGCCGGTCTACCGCCTGGCCGGGCTCGCTCCGATGGAGGCCGTCGCCAGGCGGAACATGACCGCCGAACTCAGCCTCCTGCAATCGGGTCCGGGCTCGGCGACGCCGACTGATCTGGTGGCTGGCCAGCCGGCCGAGGGCGCTGCGGCGCCGGCCGTCGCAGACCAGCACGCCGCAGGGCCGCCAGGACCTCCCGACCACTGATCTGTCGCGCCCCCAGGGCCAGCGCTTCGGCATGCCGGTCTGCGGGTAAGTCGTAGTGGTCGCGGTGGAAGGCCCGTTCGGGTAGGCCGAGGCGGGCGGCGAACTCATGCAGCTCGGCGTAGGAGACGTCGCTGATCAGATGTGCCCACAGCCGATCCCGGAAGGGCCATACCGGTGCATCGACCAGCACGGCCACCCGGTTCGTCCCCCTTCTCGGAATTTACATCTGCTGACCGCGGTTGCAGCGAACGTACTCAGGAACGCAAACGACCCTGCTAGACCTCGGAGACCCGTGACCTGCCCGACCCTGGCACTGCGCAGAGGTGCCCTGCTGCTGACCGATGCGCCCAACCCGGCGCGCGCAGTCGCAGATCTGGCGGCCTCGGTACGGACGCGGCTGGCCGCCGAGGGCACCGTCGCCCAGCTCTCCCGGTTCGCCATCGTGGGCCTGCTCAGCTCCGGGCTCTACGCCGCAGTCTTCGTGACCTTTGGCTCGCTCGGCAATCTGGCCGCGAACCTGATCGGGATGGTGGCCAGCACCCTGCTGGCCAACGAGCTGCACCGTCGGCTCACCTTCCACGCATCGGCCGCCGTTGGCTGGCTGCGCGCCCAGCTCGAGGGCGGCGGCTTGGCGTTGATCGGCCTGCTGGTCACCAGTTCGGCTCTGCTCGTCCTGGAGGCGGTCGTGCCGGACGCGGGTTGGTTCCTCCAGGTGCTCCTGGTCGCAGCGGTCACAGGCGGGATCGGGCTGCTGCGCTTTGTTGCGTTGCGAGCCTGGGTCTTCACTGCCTTCCCAGCTGCCCGCTCCGAACGGTAGGACCCGACGGACCCCAAGCCGGTCCTCCGGAAATCTACCCTGGTAGAGGCGATGGGTATACTGGCTGGATGGGGATCAACATCAAGCGGGCAAGCACCCAACAACTCGCCCGGGAGGTCGCCCGGATCACCGGCGAGTCCATGACCTCGGCCATCGAGGTAGCCCTCGCTGAGCGTTTGGAGCGTTTGCACGAGAAAGACGACGGGGTCTCTGGGCGGCTTGCGCTGATCGACGCCATCGCGCAGGATTCCGCGCGCCGGTGGCCGCAGACGGCGCGCAGCGGCGACCTGTCGGCGGAACTGTACGACGACGAGGGCATCCCCGTTTGATCATCGACACCTCCGCCCTGGTCGCGGTCATGCGCGGGGAGTCGGGCTGCGACGAGCTAATGCGCACGTTGGCCGAGTCCAGGACGACGAGGATCTCGGGAGGCACTTTGTTGGAAACCGGCATCGTCATCGATCGTCTGGGCGACCCGGTGCTCAGCCGGAGGCTCGACGACCTTCTGGAGGCCCTTGACGTCGCTGTCGAGCCAGTCACGCCGGAACAGGTACGGGTGGGACGGCAGGCGTATCGCGACTTCGGCAAGGGGTCGGGGCATCCTGCCGCACTCAATTTCGGCGACTGCTTCGCCTACGCGCTGGCGCGCACGGCCGGTGCGCCGCTGCTCTTCGTCGGCAACGACTTCGGCCACACCGATGTGAGCCGCGCCTAGCCGGTGGCCCTGGCGCACGACAAAGGGCGGTCCCGTCTGCTGACGGGACCGCCCTGTGCGTCGTTCGCTGTGGTGCGGGTCGTACGAGCTTGCACTGGACTTAGAAGTCCATGCCGCCCATGCCGCCGTCGCCACCGGGCATGGCCGGAGCGTTCTTCTCCGGCTTGTCCGCGATGACGGCTTCGGTGGTGAGGAACAGTGCGGCGATCGAGGCGGCGTTCTG
>JACCTM010000442.1 GCA_013812385.1 Geodermatophilaceae bacterium
GTTGTTCACCGGACCCGCCCGCACAGCCCTCGAAGTCCGGGACCGCGGCTGCGCCTGGCCCGGCTGCGACCGGCCCCTGTCCTGGTGCGAAGCGCACCACATTCTCGGCTGGATCGATGGCGGCGAAACGAACCAGAACAACGGCGTGCTGCTCTGCGGCTACCACCACGGCGGATCCAAGAGATCGAACAAGGCGACTGGCAGGTCCTTATCCGAAACGGCCGGGCCTGGTTCCGACCACCCGCCTGGATGGACTTAGGCCAGCGACCGATCCTCAACCCCATGCACCACCCACCACCCCGGGAATAACCGGCGGCAGGCCCGCTCCTATCCCAGATGGGTTGCTATGTCGGGTATGCGTCGCCGCAGGTCGTCCAGGCTGCGCTGGGAACGGTCCGGCTCGCCACAAGCCATCAGATTGGCCATGCCCGCGTCACCAGCCGCGGCGGCGAGGGGTATCCCGTCCAGCATGATTTGGATCCGGCGGGGAACGGCCTCCAGGATCTCGTAGGCAGACAGCGAACCGTACGTCGATGCGATCAGCTGGAGACGGGCCGAGGCAGGCTGCGCGCCGATGTCGCGCCACAGGGGCACGCAATTCCAGGCGATGAAGGCGAGCTCCAGCAAAGGCGTCGAGGGACCGGCGAAGTCCCAGTCGAAGACTCCGACCAGTTTCTCGCCGTCAAAACAGATGTTGTACGGCGCGATGTCGTTGTGCGCTATCAGCGTTGGCCCGTCGACTTCGAAAAACCGCCAGGGGCCCGCATGAGTGAAACCGACGACCGCGCCGTGGAAGGAGCGGGTCCAGCTGACAACCGCGCGTAACTGCGGCTCGGTCAGCAGCTCGGTGTCGATGTCGACGACCCGCCCCGGCAGGTAGGACAACACCTCGCGGCCACGTTCATCGAAGCCAAGAACGGTCGGAACATTGGCCAGTCTCGGTCGCAGATAGCTGAGCAGCGCGTGCACCGCAGGCGTCCACGGGCCGGTAGTCCGTCGGACCGTCGCACCGACTCGCCATGCGCCGCCGACGTTGCCCCCGGTGAGGCGCTCGCCTTCCTCCTCCTCACCAGACATGTCCGCATCGTCAACGGGCTGGATCGTCACGCCTGGCCGCCACCTAGCGGCGGCTCGTACGACTCGAGGGGGGAGACGAACCGTGCGAGTTGGCGGGGGGCGCGGAAGACATGCACGTCGGCTGAGGTCGCGTGGTCGGCGATGGCAGCCATGACCGCGGGCCGGCTCCGCCAGCGCCACAGCATCATCCACCTCCAGAAGTCGGCACGCTCCCGAGATCGTCGTACGGCGCGCCAGGCGCAGCACATCAGGGAGAAGTCCAGTACCAGCACCGTATCCGCGGCCTCCGCACGAAGCCGTTCTCGGTGATCGCGCATGACGCCCACCCGGCGGAGATCTCGTCGTCGAGCCAGTCGGTGGCCCGGCCGTGATCTACGCGCCGCCGTCCCAGTGGACCGCGGTCACTCCGGGCGCCGGGCGAAGAACACGAATTCTCGGTCCGGTCGGTCGGGCGCGTCGCGGACCTCGTCGACGGCATACCCCTGCGCGACCAGTGCCGATTCGACCTCGTCCCGCTCACGGAAGCGCAGCGTCGAGTCCGACGTCAACACTTCACCATCGGAGGCGAACACCACTGTCGAGTCGAAGCTCACCAAAGGCCCGCTGACGTCGGTCACCTCGACCCAGCTCTCGACCGCGCCGACGCCCTCGATCTCGGTACTGCTGTACGACGCGGCGCGGTTCCACTCCTCCCACGCGCGGTGGGCCGGGTCACGGGTTTCGAAGACGACGTGACCGCCAGGTCGCAACGCGTCGCGCACCCCGCGCAGCGTTCCCTCCCAGGTGCGTGGATCGACGATCGCTTGGGCGACATTCGCAGTCATCGTTGCCAGGTCGACCTGCATCGCGGGCAGGGCTGTCGCGTCCCCGTGGATCCAGTGCACGCGCTCGGCGCCGGGTTTGGCTCGGGCCACGCCGATCGAGCCGCCCGCCGGGTCGACACC
>JACCTM010000080.1 GCA_013812385.1 Geodermatophilaceae bacterium
GGTTGGATCGCCCTCCTGCCCGAGGCCACCGGCGACCTGCAGGCACCGGCTGCCGAAGACGATCGTGGGGCTGGCTGGTTGTGCGCTTGGCGCGGCGCGGGCCGTCCCCATCCGGCGGCGCTGCGGGTGGACGAGCGGCTGCTGACCGTTGCGGGTGCAGCCTGCCGCATCTCCTTGGTGTTGTTGCCGGTGCAGGCCCGGCCGATCGCGGACGACCCGGCGGCGTTACAGGCTCGCCGCGCTGTCTTGCGCGAGGGGCGGCTGAGCGCGGTCAGCCTGCTGACTGCCGACCCGGTGCACCTCGCAGGTGCCATCACCGTTGCCCGGGCTGACCGACCCGAGGAGATCCTGGCGCTGCGCGACGACCCGTTTGGCCGGCTTGGGGAGGCCAGGCAACTCGATATCGGGCCGGGAGTGCTCGGCTGGAGTGCGCTCACCGTCGGTCCGGTGGTCGAGCGCTATGCCGGAGCGCCGTGGCCATCCGACCGGTGGTAGCGCATTTCGGTGCTCACGCACCCTGGCCGAGATTGCGCATCAAACCGCCGTCCATGACATAGGTCGTACCGGTGACGTAGTCGGCATCCGAGGACGCCAGGAAGACTGCCAGCCGGGCGATCTCCTCCGGTTGAGCCGCCCGCTTCCACGGAATGCTCTGTACCTGCTCCTCGAGCACCTCTGGGTCGTCGATGGCTTCCTGGTTGAACGGTGTCAGCACCATCCCGGGCGCGAGTCCGTTGACGTTGACCTTCTGTGGCGCCAACTCGAGGGCGAGGGTTCGGGTGAGCATCCGGATGGCACCCTTGGAGCAGTCGTAGTCGGCGCCACCGGCATTCGGGATGTCCTCGTGTACGGACGTGACGTTGATGATCTTGCCTTCTCCGCCTGCGGCGGTGCGGATCTGGGCGAATCGGCGGCAGCAGAAGAAGTAGCCATAGACGTTCGTCCGAATCGCCTTGTCCCAGACCTCGGTGGACAGCTCGGCGACCTTCGTCCCCGACGCGTCGACTCCGGCGTTGTTCATCAGGATGTCCAGCGTGCCGAAGCTCTTCAGCGCCTGGTCGAACATCGACTCGACCTGGCTCTCGTCGCTGACATCGCACTGGACCACGATGGCGCGCCGGCCCTGGGCTTCCACGGCCTTGCGGGTCTCATTGGCGCCGCCGGAGTCGCTGTGATAGCTCACAACGACGTCGGCGCCCTCCTTCGCGAACTCCACCGCGGTCGCCTGACCGATGCCGGAGTCTGATCCGGTGATGAGTGCGGTCTTGCCGTCGAGGCGTTTGGCTGCCACGTGTTGCTCCTTCTCGTTGTCGTTCATTGAGGGTTCGTCCTGATGGTGGTTCATGGCGTGTCGGTGGTCGGCTGGCCCAGGCGCCAGGCGGCATTGATGAGGCCGACATGAGAGAACGCCTGCGGGTAATTACCCAACATCTCCCCCGTGCGAACGTCTGCCTCCTCAGAGAGCAGACCGAGGTCGTTCGCGTGCTCGGTTGCGTTGCGAAACCAGGCCCGGGCGCTCACCGGCCGGCCGGCGAGCACCAGGCATTCGACCAGCCAGAAGGTACAGATCAGAAAGCCACTGCGGTCGCTGGGCCAACGACGGACCAGACCTCCTTCACCCAACTCACGTTCGACTGCCTCGATGGTGGCCCGCATCCGGTCGTCGTCGGCAGGCAGAAAGCCGACCAGCGGCAGCACGAGCACGGAGGCGTCGAGGTCATCGGATCCAAAGGCTCCGGTGTACGCGCCGGCCTGCTCGCTCCAGGCCTGATCCAGAACTGCGTCCCGTACCGCGTCGCGGGCCGTGGCCCACCGATCCGGGTCCGCATCGGCTCCGAGGCACGAGGCGAGGTCGACGGCACGGTCCAGCGCGACCCAGCACATCACCTTCGAGGAGGTGTAGTGGCGTTGCTGATCCCTGGCCTCCCACATGCCGGCATCGGGTTGTTCCCACGTACGAGCAGCGCGATTGGCCAGGGCGACCAGCAGCTGCTGGGTCGGCGGCTCGAACTGACTGAGCTGGTCGCGCATGAGGTGGGCGGCGTCGAGGACCTCGCCGTAGACGTCGAGCTGGTCCTGTTCCCATGCTGCATTGCCGACCCGTACCGGTGTGCTGCCGCGATAGCCGCCCAGGTGTTCGAGAACGTGCTCGGTCAGGTCACGCTCGCCTTCGACGCCGTACATGATCTGGACGAGCTCGTCCCTGACATGACCGGCGCTACCGGCCAGCCAGCCGAACAACCGGCCTGGCTCGTCCGGGCAGGCCGCCAACCACAGTGATCGGATCGTCAGGCTGAGATCGCGCAGCCAGGCATACCGGTAGTCGAAGTTGTCGCTTCCGCCGATGGTCTCGGGCAGCGAGGTGGTGGCCGCGGCCAGAACTGCACCGGAGGGGCCGTAAGTGAGGCCTTGCAGAACAAGTGAACTGCGTCGAACCTGTTCCGGGTAGTCGCCGTCGTAGCCGGTGTGCTGGGCGGTCCACGACGCCCACCCATCCACGGTGTCCTCTGGCGACGGTTCACCGGCCAGATCGGGTGGCTGGCCGAAGGTCGGCGCATAGGACAGCCGTAGGTCCACGACCTGGCCCGCAGCGACATCGAACTCGCCGAGGATCGCACCGTCGTCGAGGCGCAGCGGCACCTCGGTGCTCAGCGTGAGCGTTACCGGTCCGCCTGCAGCCTGTGCCCCGCCCGAGAACGTCCGAAAGTGCGGCTCGGTGCGGCCATACTCCATCCGGGGCGACAGGTCGGTACGTATCCGTACGGTGCCCCACTGTCCCTCGAGCCGACGGTGCAGTACGTGCGGGCTGCGCAGGCCGATGTCGTGACCGCGGGCCCCGGGCTCGAGCAGCAGGGCGTCGGTGACGCTGACCGAACCCGTGACGGTGTGAAAGACCGTCCGAAGCACGAGGGTGTCCGCGACGTAGGAGCGCTCGCAGCTGAAGTCCCCGACCGGCTGGAGCGTCCAATGACCGGCCGCGGGATCGAGCAGCCGTCCGAAGACCGATGGCGAGTCGAAGCGGGGCAGACACCACCAGTCCACCGATCCTGATCGATCGACCAGCGCGCCGGAATGGCAGTCAGACAGAAAGGCGTAGTCGGCTATCGCCGGCTGTTGGCCGTCGGGTCGTGCTGGCTCGGCCATCCCTGCACGTTAAGCCGTCGCAGCGTGGCGATACAAACGTGGGCTTGCAACGTCCGCAACTCGTCAGATCTGCCGGTGCTTGCGCCGGGACGGCGATTCAGCCCGTGACTCGAACCTGCAACTCGGCCAGCAGTGCCCGTACCCGTCGTTCGATCTCGTCGCGCACCGGCCGCACCGCTTCGACGCCAAACCCGGCCGGATCGGCGAGGACCCACTCCTCGTACCTCTTCCCGGGGAAGATCGGGCAGGCATCACCGCAGCCCATGCTGATCACCACGTCGGCAGCGCGGACCACCTCGTCGGTCCACGGCTTGGGGTGCTCGGTCGAGATGTCTATCCCCCGCTCGCGCATCGCTTCGACCGCCGCCGGATTCACCGAGCTGGCTGGTTCGGACCCCCCGGACCAGGCGAGCGCTCGGTCCCCCGCGAGCTGTCCGAAGAAGCCCATCGCCATTTGTGAACGTCCGGCATTGTGCACGCAGAGGAACAACACGGTGGGCCGCCGCCGTCGGGTCATCGAGTTGTCGTCGCGGGTTGACCGGCGGCTGGGTTCAGCGCACCAGCGAGCCGGTCGACCCGGGAGGCGATCTCCTGGTAGGCGGCCTCGAAGGCTTCGTCGGTATCGATCCGGACCGGGTCGGGCACCGACCAGTGCAGGCTCGCCCGGGCGTCTGCCTGCGTTAATTCCTCATGAGCGTTGTCGCAGACGGCCACCACGAGGTCGTCGGTGCGCAGGACGTCCTGAGTTCGCGCGGTCGTGGTTACGGCCAGCCGCAGCCCGTGTCGGCGGCCGACGGTGACCGCACGAGGATGGACCCGACCCGCGGGGTGGGTCCCCGCCGAGGTCGCCGGAGTCGCACTGACTCGTCCCCACACTGCCGCGGCCAGCTGCGAGCGGGCAGAGTTGCGGGTGCAGACGAAGACCACCCGCGGCGCTGATATCGCTGCGATCCCACGGGGACTATCCGGCGCCACGATGGTCGCCGAGGTCGCCCATGGCCAGGCGCCACCACCGCTGAGCGCGACGACCGCCGAATCGTCGAGGCGCAGCCGTACGTAGGTACGGCGCCGGTCCCCCTCCGACCGGATCCTGAGGATGAGTCCCGCGTCTTCCAGAACTCGGAGGTGATGCGCGAGCAGGTTGGTCGAGATCCCGAGCCCGCGCCCGAGTTCGCCCGAAG
>JACCTM010000415.1 GCA_013812385.1 Geodermatophilaceae bacterium
CTTGAGAGTCGATGGCTTTCAGCGTACGACCCCACAACTCGAGCATGTCGATCAGATCTCCGCCGAACCCCTCTTTGTCGGCAAAGTCCGCGCACCGGGAGTGGTACTCGCTCTGGATCTCCAGTCCGGACAATTCGCGTCCGTTGGCCAGCCGCACGCGACGTCGACCGCTCATGTCGTGGCTGATCTCACGGATGGCCCGGATCGGGTTCTCCAGGCTCATGTCCCGCAGCACCACTCCCGCCTCGATCATCCTCAGCACCAGGTCGGTGATCGTGACCTTGAGCAGCGTGGTCGTCTCATTCATGTTCGAGTCGCCGACGATGACATGCAGCCGGCGGTACTTCTCCGCATCGGCGTGCGGTTCGTCGCGAGTGTTGATGATCGGCCGGGAACGGGTGGTCGCTGAGGAAACGCCCTCCCAGATGTGCTCCGCGCGCTGGCTCACGCAGTACACCGCGCCGCGGGGGGTCTGCTGGATCTTGCCAGCACCACAGACCAGTTGTCGGCTCACCAGGAACGGAATGAGCACATCGGCGAGTCGGCTGAACTCACCCTGTCGGCCGACCAGGTAGTTCTCGTGGCAGCCGTAGGAGTTGCCTGCGGAGTCGGTGTTGTTCTTGAACAGGTAGATGTCGCCGGTCACGCCCTCCTCGTGCAGCCGGGCCTCGGCGTCAACGAGCAGTCCTTCGAGGATGCGCTCCCCTGCCCGGTCGTGGATGACCAGTTCTCGCAGGTTGTCGCACTCAGGGGTTGCGTACTCCGGATGTGAGCCAACGTCAAGGTAGAGCCGCGCTCCATTGCGCAGGAACACGTTCGAGGACCGACCCCAGGACACCACCCGGCGGAAGAGATAGCGAGCGACCTCGTCGGGTGAGAGCCGACGCTGACCACGAAACGTGCAGGTCACGCCGTACTCGGTCTCGATGCCGAAGATCCGCCGGTTCACGAGTCCAGCCTAGGCTGGATCCGGCGTCATGCCGGCGGTCGGCCGGACGCCTCGCCGGTGTCCGATGGCGTGGCCGGCTCCTCCGGCTCGAGCTCTGGGGCTTCCGGAACCCCGAGGAGGTCCCGCAATGCGGTCCCACTGATTCGCCGGAACGTCCGCTTGGTCCGGTTGCGGTCCAGGACCGCGACCTCGAGCTTCTGGGGAGGTAGCGTGGCGGCGGCCGTCCCGGATTTCCCGGCATTGCCGTTCGATGCGGCGGCCCCGGTGGCCAACGCCGACGCGCCCAGCACTAGGGCCTCGGCCAGCGGCAACCTGGCCTGGAAGCCCGAACGCAACGCCGAGCTGACCGCTTCGGCTTGTCCACCCATCACCACGAAGTCAGGTTCGTCGAAGACCGACCCGTCGAAGGTCAGCCGGTAGAGCTCGTCCCGGCGCGGCTCGTCGCCCAGGTCTGCCACACAGACTTCGACCTCGTAGGGCTTCATCTGTTCGGTGAAGATCGCCCCCAGAGTTTGGGCGTATGCGTTGGCCAGCACCCGACCGGTGACATCGCGGCGATTGTAGGAGTACCCCCGTACGTCGGCCAGCCGGACGCCGGCCTGGCGGAGAGTCTCGAACTCGCTGTAGCGCCCGACGGCGGCAAATCCGATCCGGTCGTAGATCTCGCCGATCTTGTGCAGAGTGGTGCTCGGGTTCTCGGCGATGAACAGGATGCCGTCGGCATAGGTCAGCACCGCGACGCTACGGCCGCGGGAGATGCCCTTGCGGGCGTACTCCGAGCGATCGCGCATGACCTGCTCGGCCGACGCGTAGTACGGCATCTGAGTCACAGCGCTTGCTCCTGCCGCTGTGCGATGACCTCAGAGGCGACGGTGGTCACTTCCTCGTCGTCCAGTCGCCGCGTCCCCTCGCCGGTGACCACGAAAACCGACGGCATCAGCCCGCGCACCATGTCCGGACCGCCGGTAGCCGAGTCCTCGTCGGCAGCGTCGTAGAGCGCTTCGACGACGGCACTCACCACGTCGTCCCGGCCCATGCGCTGGTTCCAGATCTTCTTGAGGCTGCCCTTGGCGAACAGCGAGCCGGAGCCCACGGCGTGGTAGCCACGCTCCTCGTACAGTCCCCCGGTGACGTCATAGCCGAAGATCCGGCCGGGAAGGGAGGCGGAGGGGGTCTCGACGGCCTCCTCGTCGGTGGCGGGGTCATGGTCGGGTCGTACGTCGACACCGGCGAACAGTGGCACGACCGCGAGCCCTTGCATGGCCGCACCGAGGTTTCCGCGGATCATGGCAGCCAGCCGGTTGGCCTTGCCGTCCAAGGACAGCGTGGTTCCCTCGATCTTCTCGTAGTGCTCCAACTCGACCTGGAACAGCCGGACCAGTTCGCCGGCGATGCCGGCCGTACCGGCGATCCCGACGACGGAGTACTCGTCGGCGGCGAAGACCTTGTCGATGTCGCGGGACGCGATCAGGTTGCCCATCGTGGC
>JACCTM010000458.1 GCA_013812385.1 Geodermatophilaceae bacterium
GGAGACCGCGGTGTACGCGATACCGATGCGGTCCCGCTTCCGTGGGATCACCGTTCGCGAGGGGGTGTTGGTCCGCGGCCCGTCCGGATGGGGTGAGTTCTCCCCGTTCTGGGACTACGACGTCACAGAGGCCCGCCGCTGGTGGCCTTCGGCGCTCGAGGCTGCGGCCGGTGACTGGCCGGCGCCGCTGCGGGACCGGATCCCGGTGAACTGCACGGTTCCCGCGGTCGATGCTGCGACGGCACAGGGGATCGTCGGTCGTTCAGGCTGCGGTACGGCGAAGGTCAAGGTCGCCGAGCAGGGGCAGCCCCTAGCCGATGACGTGGAACGAGTAGCTGCCGTACGCGATGCCCTCGGTCCTGCCGGCGCGGTACGGGTGGATGCCAATGGTGCCTGGTCGGTCGACGAGGCGGTGCGAGCTATTGGTGAACTCGATCGCGCAGCAAGCGGATTGGAGTACGTCGAGCAGCCCTGTGCATCCGTGGCCGAACTGGCTGCGGTCCGTCGGCGGGTCGATGTGCCGATAGCGGCGGACGAGTCGATCCGCCGGGCTGAAGATCCGCTGCGCGTTGCCCTCGCAGGGGCGGCCGACATCGCGGTGCTCAAGGTCGCCCCGCTCGGCGGGGTGCGCCGGGCCCTTGCGGTTGCGGCCGCATGTGGGCTGCCCGTGGTGGTGTCCTCGGCGCTGGAGACTTCGGTGGGTCTGGCCGCGGGCGTGGCGCTGGCCGCTGCGCTGCCGTCACTGCCTTACGCTTGCGGGCTGGCGACGACTTCACTCCTCGACGGGGACGTCAGCACGCAACCTTTGGTGCCGGTCGGCGGCTTCCTGCCGGTGCGACCGGTGAACGCCGACCTGTTGGGCGAGGTGGCGGCTGACGAGGAGACCACTCGCCGTTGGCACCAGCGTCTGGCTGCCGTGACCGGGCTCGCGCTCAGGCCGGTCAGGTAGGCGTGAATCCGTCGACCGCGTTCGCCGGTGTCGTGGTGGATGAACTGATCCGCGGCGGCGTCCAGCACGCGGTGCTGTCCCCCGGATCACGGTCTGCGGCAATGGCACTCGCTCTGGCAGCGGCGGAGCGGGCGGGGCGCCTGCGGTTGCACGTACGTACCGACGAACGCAGTGCCGGCTTTCTCGCGTTGGGCTTGGCCAAGGGTTCCGGCCGGCCCGTACCGGTGTTGACCACCTCGGGTACGGCGGCTGCACATCTGCACGCCGCCGTTCTGGAGGCCTCCTACTCGGGAGTACCGCTGATCGCGCTGACCGCCGATCGCCCACCCGAGATGCGGGGGACCGGTGCGAACCAGACGATCGACCAGGTCGGCTTGTACGGCGATGCAGTTCGCTTCTTCGCCGACGTGGACGTCCCGGAGCGGCAGACGGGTACGAACGACGCGTGGCGTCGGTTGGTGTGTGCCGCCGTGGCGGGGGCGAGCGGGGCGCTGGATGGGCGACCGGGTGCGGTGCACCTGAACCTCCCGTTGCGGGGTCCATTACTGCCCGGAATGCCGGAATCCGACGACCACCCTGTCGCCGAGGAGTGGCCGGAATCGCTGGAGGGACGAGCCGACGGGCAGCCCTGGATGCTGACGCGGCCCCCACCGGCCGTTGCCGACAGCGGCCGTCGCTTCGCCAATGCCGACGCCAGGGAGTCGACCTGGATGGTGCTCGGCGACACCACTGCTGAGGTCAGCCAGATCGCGGTCGAGGTCGCCGCTCGGCGCGGGTGGCCGATCCTCGCCGAACCGACGGGCAATGCCGGAACTTCGGCCGTACCGGGCTATCTGGGGCTGCTTGAGTCCCATACATTCATGGCTCGGCATAGTCCGCGGCGGGTCGTTTGTGTGGGACGGCCGACGCTGAGTCGTGCGGTCCAGGCGCTCATGGCCGACGCGAGTGTGCACGTCGACAGGTTCGCATTTGGTCCACAGTGGACTGACCAGAATCGTCCGATCGAGGAGCTGACGACGGATGAGGGAGGAGTCGACGCGGCCGGTGCAGAGACGGGGACAGCGTTGGTCGAGCTGCTAGCCACTGCCGGCGACGCCTTCGCGGAGCACCAGGATC
>JACCTM010000472.1 GCA_013812385.1 Geodermatophilaceae bacterium
ACGACAAGCCCGTCCTCGGGCATTGCGGGCCGCCAATCTCCGTCCCGAGCGGGCGCCCGAGCGCACCATCCGGTGCGCGGGCGTGACAGTCTGGGGGCCGCGGACGTCCCTCACGTCGGCGAGCGGCGCCGCGCCAACGCGGCCAGCGATGACCGGCACACCAGCAGACGAAGGGATGCGGCGAGCAGTTGACGAACGTACGCGTGAGTGTGATCGGCACCGGCTATCTCGGCACCACCCATGCCGCCGGCATGGCCGAGCTGGGCCATCACGTCGTCGGATTGGACACCGACGCTGACAAGGTGGCCCAGCTGTCGGCCGGGCAGGTGCCGTTCTTCGAGCCGGGCCTGGAGGACCTCCTGCGCCGTGGCCTGGAAAGTGGACGGCTCAGGTTCACCACCTCCTACCCAGATGTCGCGGCCAACGCCGACATCCACTTTCTGTGCGTCGGAACCCCGCAACAGGCCGGCAGCGATGCCGCCGACCTGCGCTTCGTGGACGCGGCCACAAGATCGCTGGCCGCAGAGCTCACCGAACCGGTGCTGGTGGTCGGCAAGTCGACCGTCCCGGCCGGCACGGCAACCCGCCTAGCCCACGAAATGCGGGAACACGCACCGGCAGGCGGAGAAGTCGACCTCGCTTGGAACCCGGAGTTCCTCCGGGAGGGGTACGCGGTCAAGGACACCCTGCGCCCGGACCGGCTGGTCTTCGGCGTGACCACCACACACGCTGAGCAACAACTGCGCGCCGTCTACGCCACCGTCATCGACGGCGGGTGCCCGGTCATCATCACCGACCTCGCCACGGCTGAGCTGGTCAAAGTCGCCGCCAATTCCTTCCTGGCCACCAAAATCTCCTTCATCAACGCGATGGCCGAGATTTGCGAGGTGACCGGCGCAGACGTGGCGACGCTGGCCGAGGCGCTGGGCCACGACGACCGGATCGGTCCGCGTTTCCTGAAGGCCGGGCTCGGCTTCGGCGGAGGTTGCCTACCGAAGGACATCCGCGCATTCATGGCGCGGGCCGAGGAATTGGGCGTGGTCCAGGCGGTGTCCTTCCTCCGCGAAGTCGACGCGATCAACCTGCGCCGTCGCGCGCGGATGATCGACCTGGCCGTCGAGGTGCTCGGCGGGAATGTCGACGGCAAGCGAATCGGCGTCTGGGGGGCGGCCTTCAAGCCCGACTCCGACGACATCAGAGATTCTCCGGCGCTGGACGTGGCAAGCGCGCTGCAGTCCCGGGGGGCCGACGTCGGCGTGTACGACCCGGAGGCGCTGAACAACGCCCGCAAGAAGTACCCACAACTGGACTACTGCAGCTCGGCCATCGACGCCGCGCGCGACACCGATCTCATTCTGCACCTCACCGAGTGGGAGGAATTCAGAATCATCGAGCCGGCCACGCTGGACGGGATCACCCGCGCGAAACGCATTCTGGACGGGCGCAATGCATTGAACCCGGACAAATGGCGGGCGGCGGGTTGGACGTACCGTGCCCTCGGGCGCCCTTGAGAACCTAAGAAACACAAACGCGCTGGTACGGCCGTACGGTCGGCCGACAGAAAACCACAGCGAAGTTACACCCACGAATCCGCGCTCTACTTGATCCCGCAGCAGACCGCCAGCCAGGGCAGCAGCGACTCGGCGATGTCGTCGCCGATGCGCAGAAAGGTGTCGATGTCGCGGCCGATCGGATCGCCGATGTCGTCGGATCGCCTGGTGCTCGGGATCCGTGTGGCGCGCAACCCACCCATCTCGGCGACCAGATCACGTCCGCGCTGGGTGAGATCCGCCGGGTCGGACAGCGCATCGACCCGGACGGCGGAGAGCAATGCCTGCGCCTCCCGGAGCGTGAATGTTCGCGGCAGCGTGCGTGGGGAGCCGTTGAGGACCTTGTTGCGATGGTGGCGGGTCATCGTGAAGATGACGTCGGCGGCCGCAACCTGCTCTTCGGTGATCTGCCTGGCGCGGAAGTTGCGGCCATCTCCGCCCAGGCCGGCGAGCACCATTTCCGCAGTCGGCTCCATCGGATTCCCGACCACCGCGTGGATGCCGACACTGCTGGCGGTGAGTTCGCTCGGGTCGGGCAGGTTCGCCAGCGCATAGGCGGTCACCAAGCGTTCGGCGGTCGGGGAGCGGCAGATGTTGCCGGTGCACACGAACAATATGTGCACGTTGTCCTGCCCCCTCTCGAGGCTAGCCGTGAGCGTCCATCACCGGACGCTACCTCGGGCCACTCTAAGAGGAGTTCCCGCGAATTCGCGGTTAGTACGCGCCCGCTCGGGATACGACAGCCCGAGCCGTCTTGGCCAGGATCAACAGGTCACCGAAGAAAGACCAGTTCTCGACGTAATACAGGTCGAGGCGCACGGTGTCCTCCCAGGACAGGTCCGAACGCCCGCTGATCTGCCAGAGACCGGTGATGCCGGGGCGGACCAGCAACCGCCGACGTACGTCGTCGCCGTACTGGCGTACCTCGTTGGGCAGCGGCGGACGAGGCCCGACCAGACTCATCTGTCCGCGTAGGACGTTGAGGAGTTGCGGAAGCTCGTCCAGGGAACTGCGCCGCAAGATGCGTCCGACCCGAGTGACCCGCGGATCGTTATGGATCTTGAACAGGACGCCGTCGCGGTCGCTCTGCGCGCGCAGACTGTCGATCTTCTTGTCGGCGCCGATCACCATCGAGCGGAACTTCCAGCACCTGAACTCCTCGCCGTGGGTGCCGACGCGGGTCTGTCGGAAGAAGGCAGGACCGTCATCACCCAGCTTGATTGCTATGGCGACGACCAGGAAGAGAGGGCTGAGCAGGGCGAGCAGCGCGGTCGCCGCAACCCGGTCGAAGGCCGCTTTGGACAGCCGCCGCATGCCGGTGAACTCCGGCTCCCGTACGTGCAGAAGCGGCAGTCCGGCCACCGGGCGCATCTGGATCCGAGGACCCGCGATATCGGTCAGGCTCGGTACGACCAGCAGCTCCACCCCGACGCCCTCAAGCGACCAGGCCAGGCGGCGCAGGAACGCCGTTCCGGATCCGGACACCGCAGTGACGGCGACGGTGTCGGCACTGACCGCCTGAGCCACTTCGGCGACGTCATTGAGTCCACCGAAGACCGGAATGTCCTCTGCCGGCAGGAAGTCCTCTTCATAGGTCGGGAGGCAGGCACCCACGACGGCATATCCCAGGTAGGACTCACGACGCAGCACCGAGACCAGTTGACCGACGTGGGCATGGTCCCCGACGACGAGAACGCGGCGGACGAGATGACCACGCTCGCGCGCCCGGTGCAGCCATTTGCGGGCGATCGAGCGGCCGATGACCAGTCCGACCGCGCCGACCGGGAACGCGACGGCGAGGAAGCCGCGAGCCACCTCGATCCGGCCGAGGTAGCAGACGATGGCTACGGCGCCGGCGAGCAGGGCGGTGCTCCCGATGACCCGCTTGTACTCCTCCAGGCCGACCCCGAAGATCCCCCGGCGGTAGCCGCCACGAATCGCCAGCGTCAGCAGCCAGGCAGCGGCCAGGCACACCACGACGACCGTGTACCTGGTGCCGGACAACGGGAGAGTGGGTGATCCGCCCCCGATCACCGCGGTGCTGTCGAAGCGCACCCGCTTGGCCAGGAAGAGAGCGCCGATCGTGATCACGACATCCATCACGAAGATCGTGAGAACGTGAGCCGTCATCTGCGTAGAGCGCAGTCCCGGATCGATCGGTGCAGGGTCGAGACCATGGGCGTCCAGGACTTCCTGGACTCCCGGGGACAACGTGGTCACTAAACCCTCCGTAACGGCCGTACAACGTAACGGCCGTATGCCTTGCATGCGACCGCATACACCTTAGGCAGCGGTCCCTATTCGAGCAACCCGACTGCTGTCAGTGAACTTTGCCTACCTCTACTACGGCTCCCGAGCCGTTTCGGTTCACCCTATGTGCACACCTTCAGGATCGACGGTCGACCTGAGCTGGACCCGCCCAGGCCGACAGGTCGGCATCGATCAGCCGACCTAGCAGGCGGACATCGTCAGCGAAGTGCGCGGTGAGCTCTGCCTTGAGCGCCGCGGAGACCTTGGGTTTGGGCTGTTCGCGCCACCACAACCGCTTTTTGAGCTTACTGAGGCGCCGGCTGCGCAGCGACAGGTGCCGCAGCCGCCGGATCGGGGCGGCCAGCAGCGCCGGCGGACGGTGGCGGAGCCGATGCAGTGCCGGTGAGCGAAACGTCCGGGTGCTGGCGTTGTGCACCGCGAAATCGGGTACGGGTTCCTCGGACAGCCCCAGGAAGGCGGTCAGATCGCGCCACACCTGCTCCGGACGGTCGCGCAGATCCTCGAACCGGACGAAATGCACATGGCGCCGGTCGACCACGTCCAGCAGGCGGGCGACCGCCGCGCCGAGGCTGCCGACCAACGAGTAGTCCACCAGCTTGGGGTCCAACAGATCGGTGCCGGGCACGCCCCCGACCAGGCTTCGCCGCCAGGCGGTTTCGAAGTCCGGCTCGTCCTCGTTCATCAGCAACTGCTGGGTCCGGTGGAAGGAGACAACCAGCTCCGCCGGGTCGCGCAGGGCCACGATGAAACGCGCGGAAGCACCGAGTTCGGCCACGATGGCGGGCACCGCCTCGCGCGAGTAGAGATAGATGGTCGAGCCGTCGGCCCGGTGGGTCGCCTCCTGTGCCTGTGCACCGGCGTACAGACCCTCGTACTTCGCTCTGGTGTCGAAGCCCCTGATCTCGCGGACCCGCGGGTAGTCGGTGGCCCAGTAGGCGGGTTCCTTGGGCTGGGAGAAGTACAGGGCGGGATGGCTGGACATCCAACGCGACAGCGATGTCGTCCCGGCTTTGGGCGCGCCGATGAGGTACACGTCGGGCAGGGTCATGCTGTCCTCACAAGGATTGTCCGCGCGGGGGTAGCCAGGCTGGAGTCGAAACGCTGTCACCGAGCAGATCAGCGACCTGTCGTAGGTCATCGGCGAATAGCGGTTCGAGGCGAGCGCGCGCAGCCGCGGGTACGGCGCTCGGCCGCAGGGAGTGCCGTCGTACGAACTCCCGGAAACCGAAGCTGGTCGACTTCTTCACCAGTTGGCGCAGTGGCTCGATGGTTGTTGCCCACTGGATGACTCGGGTCAGCGGCGCCAGGCGGGGAGTTCCCGAGACGTTGACGTGCGCGATGCCAGAGGTCTCGTCCCGATGTTCTGGTACGTCCAGGAAACGCAGCACGCTGCTGATCGTGGTGTCGGGGTCGCGGTCCAGGTCGTCGTAGAACCAGACCCCGACCCGGTCTGCCCCCAGCCCCTCGCGCAGGGTTTGCAGGCCCTCGGCGTACCGGCTCATCGCCGAGTAGTGCCACAGGTGATGCCAGTCGTCCCGGATCCGATCCGGCTCGTCATCCAGGGCGGCCATGAAGTCTTCGTGCGGCTCGAAACCCCGCGCCCGCAGGTATTGGTAAGCCGAGTACGCCCGCTCCACGGGATTGCGGAGGATGACGACCAGCCGCATCTCCGGATTGATCCGGAGGATCTCCGGGACCGCGGCCTTTGCGTAGTACAGCGTCGACACCGACCCGTCACCGAGGGCGAGGTAGTCATGATCGGCCGGATACAGCCCGAGGTAGCCCTCGTAGTCGGTGACGGCGACCCGGTTGATCGTGGCCGCATCGCCGGGACCGCGGAAGTCCACGACTTGGCCGTGCAGGGCGAAATAGTGCGGCTCCTTGGGCTGCGTCACGAACACGCGCGGGTGATTACGCACGCCCTCCACCAGGGCGGTCGTGCCGGAGCGGGCCGCCCCGGCAACCAGGAAGTTCGGTCGGGTCGTCGATGCGCTCATCGGACCAGCACCCGTTGCCGGGCCTCGTCATAAGCCCGGTCGAGTTCGTCGACGACGCTGGAGGGGGTGAACAGCGACACGGCGCGGCGACGGCCCTGCTGTGCCTCCCGCTGCCACAGGTCGGGATCATCGAGGCGTCGTGCGGTCGCGTCGAGGAGGTCGGACATGGCGCCCAACGCTACGACGGCGCCGCCGGCTACGGCAGGATCCTCGCCGATCACCTCCGCAACACCGTTGGCCCGCGTGGCCACGACCGGCCGCCCGCAGGACATCGCTTCGACGATCGCCAGACCGACGGTCTCGTAGCGGGACGGCTGCACGAGCACGTCACAGGCCCAGATCCACGGTCGGACATCGGCTTGGGCCGGAAAGGCGTGGATTGTCTTGCCCCACTGGGTCGGAGACAGATCTTGCAGGTGTGACTTGTCGCCGATGCCGACGATCACCAACTGGGTGTTCGGAATGGGGTTTGCCTCCCACGCGGCGACGAGTTGGTCCTGGCCCTTCTGACGATGGATGCGGCCCAGGCAGAGCACCACGCGAGGCCCAGGAAGTTGCAGTTCCGTACGGTACTTGGTGCGGGCCTCCGGCTCAGCCACGGTGAAGTACTCGGTGTCCAGGGGTACGCCGAGGGCACGCCCTGGTGTGGTGATGCCAGCGCGGTGGCCTTCTTCGATCTCGTCCCAGCAGTTGGCCACCATCCCGGTGGTGGACCGGCTGGCCCGGCGCTCCACGGCCCACAGCAGGCGCCGGAATCGCGGATCGTCGAGCGCGTCGACCGACCAGGCATGCGGTTGATACACGATCGGGGTGTCGACAAGTCTCGACAGCAGCGGTGCCCGGCCGAGCTGCCCTGCCCAGAACGAGTGCAGGTGGATCACGTCGGGCCGAATCCGACGGATGATGCGGAGAAACTGGGCTGCCGCGATCGGGTAGCTGTGCGGCCGGCTGCGAGCCAGCTGCCAGTGATGTTCGTTGACCGACGGCCAGCCCAACGCCGTCGCGGGCGAGAGCAGGTGCACCTCATGTCCCCGCCGCACCTGTTCGGCGGTGAGCTGTTTGAGGTAGTTGACGACACCGCCGGGAGGCGTTTCCTGCACGTGCAACACCAGCATCGAAAAAGGAAGCCCTTTCCATGCCGAGTAACCGAGTTCGGGACGGTGCGAAGCCTACCGCCGCCTCATGTCTTCCATCCGGAGGTCTGCCGTCCGGAGGTCGTCCATCCGGAGAGATCCAGCTGGAGCCGTGCGGCCAGCCTGTCGATGTCCGAGGCGAAGTAGACGGCCAGCTCCGCCCTGATCTCTTCGGAAACCCGGGGGTTGGCCGTCGAACGCCACATCCGTTCCTTGACCGCTGCGGCCAAGGGGTTACTGGTCGTACGCGACCACTGCCGCAACCGACGTACCGGCGCCTCCAGGACGGCCGGCGGACGGTGCGTGAGCCGCCGCAGGATTGCCGAGCGGTAGGTCTTGTTGCTGGCGTTGTGGACGTCGAAGCTCGGCTGCGGCAGGGCGTCGATGCCCAGGAACGCGGTCAGCTCCCTCCAGGTCCGGCCGGGATCGCGGGCCAGGTCGTCGAACAGGACGACGTGCACCGACTCCCTCGGCACGGCGTCCAGCAGTCGATCGACCGCGGCGCCGAGGCCTCCGATCATCGGGTAATCCAGCAACTTCGGATCGAGCGGATCGGTGTCCGGCAGCCCCCCGTCGAGGCTGCGATGCCACGCGGCGGCGAAGTCGGTCTCGGTCTCGTTGAGCGTGATCAGCTGCGTCCGGTGCCAGGAGATCAGGAGATCGACCGGATTGCGCAGGGCAACCACGAAGCGGGGTTGTGTTACTGCGCTGGTGATGTCCGGCACGGCTGTCTCTGAGTACAGGTACGTCGTGGAACCGTCCACCCGCAGCCTTGCCGCCTGGGCCTGCGGACCGGCGTACAGCGCCTCGTAGGCCGCCCGGGAATCGAAGCCGTAGTGCGCCCGCATCCGCGGGTAGTCAGCGGCCCAGTAGTAGGACTCCTTGGGCACCGACAGGTAGACCGAGCGATGATCGGCCAGCCAGCGGCTCAACGACGTCGTTCCGCACTTGGGTGCGCCGACGAGATAGACGTTGGCCAGGCTCACCGCATCACCGGC
>JACCTM010000498.1 GCA_013812385.1 Geodermatophilaceae bacterium
TCGGTACGCCTGGACGTCGACCCACTGCTGTAGCGCCGGAGGATCCGTGCCCCTGCTACCCATCCGCCTGTTCGGTGACCCCGTCCTGCGCCAGCGCGCGGTGGAGGTCACCGAGTTCGACGACGACCTTCGCCGCCTGGCCGACGACATGCTGCTGACGCTGCATTCGGCCGCGGGCGCGGCCATCGCCGCCAACCAGGTCGGTGTCCTGCGGCGCATCTTTGTCTGGGAGCTTGGCGAGGACAGGGGGGCGTTGGTCAACCCAACGGTGGAATGGACCTCCGACGAGACCCAGGACGGCGAAGAGGGCTGCCTGTCCTTTCCCGGGCTGTACTTTCCCACCGTCCGGGCGCTGCGTGCCCGCCTCCAAGGTGTCGACGTGCACGGCGAGCCTCGCCAGGAGAGCGGCGAGGGCGTTCGCGCCAGAATGCTCTTACACGAGCTCGACCACCTCAACGGCATCCTGTTCATCGACCACCTGGCTCGCCATGACCGCAAGGAGGCGATGCGACGCATCCGGGCCGGTGAACTGGAGCACCCGGTCGATGGCCAGGAAGGCCCTGTGGTCTGAAGGTTCTCGCCTTGGCAGCAGTCTCGGCGAGAACTACACCTAGCCATGATTGCCGCAGACGGTAATCTCCTGGCGACCTGTGTACCTCGGCGTCGCAGGCAGGAAGTGGCACGGGGGCCGTCGAAGAACTCCCGAGCGATAGCGATTAGGGGTGCACACCGTGCACTCCGTTACGGGGCAACGGAAAGTGGAGTTCCTATGAGGCGTCGCCTGGCATCCCTGCTGACCCTGGTCCTGACCATCGGCTTGTTGACCTTCGGTGCTGTACCGGCACAGGCCGACCACGACGATTTGGCGCCGCCGTTCGGGGCGACCGTCCAGCCCGGTGATCCGGTGCCCAACCAGGGCCCGTTGGGAGCCTGGGAGCATCTGGCCCCCATCCCCCCCGGCAACCCCCACACCGACCTGGACTTCTTCAAGCAGGACGGCGAGGACTACGTGTCGGTTGGCACCCTGGGAACCGGGCCCAACGCCGCGGGCCAGACGATCATCCAGCTCACCGACAGCGGCCGCGTCGTGCCTCCGTCGGGGATTGTCGGGTCGGGCTCGATCCGCTACGTCTCGGGCCATCCGTCGGCGGAGTGCCTCTCCAACCCGATCGACGTCCTCGGCTTGCAGCACGACGTTGAGGCCACGCCAAAGGGCGGGGCCATCCTCAACCGGCAGAACCCCTTCGCCGTGAAAAGCCGCACCCAGCTGATCATCGACGCCACCGATGCGCCAGGACGCTGCCACGACGGCGGTTCCGAGGGCCCCGCCGGCCCGGTGCCGCAGGGCGGCCTGGAGGTCGTCGACGTCACCAACGTCAACAACCCGGTCGAAATCGGCCTGACCAGCCACATCGGTGAGGCGCACACGGTCAACGTCGACCCGAAGCGCCCGCACATCGCCTATGCCGTGACGTCCGACTTTGTGTCGCTCAACGCGGACAAGAGCCGTCAGAACGAAGACCCTAACGACTCTGACCGCTTCGACCTCGACGGCTTCGAGGTCGTCGACCTGTCGTCGTGCATGAACTTCCCGCGCGGGACCAGTACGGGCGAGAAGCGCCAGCAGTGCCGCCCCGAGGTGTACCGCTACCGTTACCCCAACACCGCCATCTCGCTTGGCACCATCGTCAAGAACGGCGTCTACGGCTGCCACGAGCTGGAGGTCTACCCCAACGACAAGCTGGCCTGCGGCAGCGGCGCCGCGGCGATCGCGCTCGACATGCGCCCATCCTTCAACGACATGGGGACGCCCAACGACTACACCGATGACAAGCCGCGCGGCACGCCGCTGCCGTGCCGGGTGCGTTCCAGCTCCTCGCTGGCCGCCTACCAGACCGGTGCCAAGGTCACCGACTGCGTCGTCGGTCAGAACGGCGTCGACCTGACCATTCCGGGCTGGCTGAAGATCGGCGCGCCGAAGCTGCGCGAGCCCCGTCACCTGGGGCGGGCCTACCA
>JACCTM010000010.1 GCA_013812385.1 Geodermatophilaceae bacterium
TCACCGTTCTGGACTCCGGATCCGGAAACGGGGTCTATGTGCCGTCCTTCGTGGCGGAGCGAGATCAGATCAGCGTCGGCGACGACCTGGAGGCCGACGGGGCGAGCGTCCCGGTGGTCGGGATCTATCAGAACCTCTACGACGAGCCGGTACGGGAGTTCTGGTGCTCGTACTCGGCGTTGTTCAACAACGAGACCAACGCCAACACCCCGCCGGCCGACATCGTGATCGCCACGGATGAGACGACCTTCTACGCCCTGGCCACGGCACACGACAACCGACCGAACTCCCAAGGCGGCTTCGGAGCCTTCGACGAGACCTCCGTCCGGATGTGGGAGGTTCCGGTCGATCCGGACAGCGTGACCCGTACGTCGGCGGCCGCGAACGTGGCCAGCCAGGACACCGCCTTTCGTGAGGCAAGAAGCATCTCCGGCGATCCGACCCGGCCGGGCGATTTCCGCGAGGACAGCTTCCAGAGCGAAGAACTCGGCAAGCTACTGGATCGCTCGCAGCGCCTGGAGAACGGTCTGCATGGACCGGTCATCCCGACCGCGGTGGCCGGCACGATCCTGGCGATGCTGCTGGTCATGGCCGCGGGCAGCTATTGGGCTGACCGGCGGCTGCGCGAAGTCCGGCTGCTGTCCTCCCGGGGGGTTGGGCCTGGCGCGCTCGCGGTCAAGGCGGCGCTGGAACTCCTCATCCCAGCCGCGTTGGGAACCGTAGCCGGCTATTACCTCGCAAGGGGGCTGATCGCGTTGGCCGGGCCGGCCGACGATCTCGATCCGGATGCGCTGCGCAGTGCGATCCTGACCACGATCGCGGGGTTCGTGATCGGTCTCGTTCTGCTGTCGGCCGTGGCCGGGATCCGCTCCCGGAACTTCACCGAGAAGCCGATCGGAGCCAAACGGTCCTGGCTCGGCCTGGTTCCGTACGAGCTGATCCTGCTCGGGCTGGCCGGCTACCTCTGGTGGCAGCTCCAGAGCCAGGAGGCCGTCCTCTTCGACGGCACCGTCGCACAGGTCAACGGCCTGCTGGTCTCCTTCCCACTGCTATTCCTTGCCGGTGCTGCGGTACTGGTCGTACGGCTGATCATGCTGGTCCTGCCAGCGTTGCGGCGCCGGGCTCAGGGCTGGTCGCCCGCGGCCTTTGTCGCGGTCAACCAGCTCACCGCGAATCGGGTGGTCAGCGCCAGCCTGTTGGCTGCGCTGTGCCTTCCGATCGCCGTGCTGACCTACTCCGCGACCCTGACCGCCTCCAGCCAACGGACCGTCGACAGCAAGGCGCTGACGGCCGTCGGCGCGAAGCGGGCGGTGACCAGTTTCGGGGATTTGGAAGCCACGCCCGCGTTGGACGCCGCCGGGACACTCGTGGCGCGCTACCAGGATGCCTTCGTCGACGGCGCCGAGGCGACAGCGCTGGGCGTCGATCCGGACGACTTCGCCAGCGAGGCCTACTGGGAGGACAGCTTCGCCGGGCAGGACCTGGAGACAATGCTGGCCAGGCTCGCCGACCGCGACGGTGACCGGATTCCGGTGATCGCGGCCGGCGGCATACCGCTGGGGCCGATCACACTGGACCTCGGCGGTAACAGTCTGGCCTTGACCCTGCAAGCCGAGGTCGTCGCGGTGGCCGACGTGCTCCCCGGACGACGGACGGCCGAGCCGCTGATCCTGCTCGATGACCGGATGGTCGGCGCCGAGGTGCCGCAGTCGGCCAACCTACGGTACGAGATCTGGACCAACGGCGATCCAGAAGCCGCCGCCGCCGCGATCCGTGAGCAGGACGCTCGACTGTTCCGGGTGTTCACCACCACCGAGGTCTTCGAGCTGGCCAACTTCCTGGGCGTCTCCTGGACCTTCGGCTACCTGCAGGCGCTGGCCGCATTCGTGGGGGTGATCGCGATCGGTGGTCTGCTGCTCTATCTCGAGACCCGGCAGCGCAAGCGCACGGCCTCCTATGCGATGGCCCGCCGGATGGGCCTGTCCCGGTGGACGCACTTCCGGTCGTTGTTGGCCGAGTTGGGCAGCGTCCTGGTCGTGGCCGGGATCGTGGGCGTGGGCCTGGCCGCCTCGGCGGGCGCCATGGCCTACCGGCGGCTGGATGTGGACCCGATCCGAGAGCCCAGTCCCCTGCTGGCCATCCCGTGGATCACGCTGGCAGCCATCGCTCTAGCCGCGATCGTGGTGGCGTTCCTGACTGCTGTGTACGCCCAGCGCCGATCCGATCGAGCCAACCCTGCGGAGGTGCTACGTCTTGGCGGATAACCGGCCATCGGACTCGCCGTGGGAGTTCCACTGGGGCGACTCGTCTTTCGACGACGCCGCTGACGGCGCTGCAGACAGTGCTGCCCGCGACCCGGCGAGCATCCTGGTCGCGGATCCGGCTCGTACGGCGGCCGCGTCGGTCGTCGGGGTCGGCAAGATCTACCGCACCGCCACCGAACAGGTGAACGCACTCGTCGACGTGTCCAAGGACTTCCCGCGTGGCCGGATCACCGCGATCGCCGGTCCTTCCGGCTCGGGCAAGTCGTCGCTGCTGAGGATCCTGGCCTGCGTGGACCGGCCGAGCTCGGGCTCGGTCCTGGTCGAGGGCCGCGACGTCGCCTCGCTGCGGATCCGGCAACGGCGAGCCCTCCGCCGTTCGTCGGTGTCGTACATGTTCCAGAATCCGATCGACAACCTGGTGGACTACCTCCCGGCCCGCGAACAGGTGCGGCTGGCCTCCCGGCTACGGGGGATCCGACCCGCTACGGACGAGATCGAACGACTGCTTCGGGTGCTCGGGCTCGACCACCGTCTGAGTCACACCCCGCACCAGCTCTCCGGTGGAGAGCAGCAACGGTTGGCCGTGGCCTGCGCGGTGATCGGGCACCCGGCCATCGTGATCGCCGACGAACCGACCGCCGAGCTGGATTCAGCCGCGGCCGATCGGGTCCTGGAGGCATTCCGGGATCTGCGAGCTGAAGGCGTGGCGTTCGTGATCTCCTCGCACGATCCCCGCGTCGTCGCGATCGCAGACCACCTGCTGCGCCTGGACCACGGCCGGGTCGAGGAGAGCACATGAACCGGGATCGACGATGAGCCGGCATGGCGCGCTGATCACCGCGCAGGGACTGGTGAAGTCTTTCCGCCGCGGTGCCGAGACCGTCCACGCCCTTCGCGGCGTGGACCTGTCGATCAACCGCGGACAGGTCGTGGCGCTGATCGGCCCGTCCGGGTCCGGCAAGAGCACGCTGCTCAACGTCCTGTGCGGCTGGGAACAGGTCGAGGCCGGTGAACTCATCCTGGACGAGACGCTCGGAGCCAGCAAACCCGAGGACCTGCCGTGGGGGCGGGTGGCACTCGTACCGCAGGCACTCGGATTGCTCGAGGAACTCACGATCCTGGACAACGTGCTGATGCCGGCCCGACTCTCCGGCGGCGTACAGCCGATGATCGAACCGGCGGCCAGCCTGATGGCCGAGTTCGGAATCGATCATCTCGCGGCTCGATATCCCGATCAGGTCTCACTCGGGGAGCAGCAGCGTACGGCGGTCGCCCGCGCGCTACTCCTGAAGCCCATGGTGGTGCTGGCCGACGAACCCTCCGCGCATCAGGACGCCGGCTGGTCCGATGTCCTGTTCGCGGCGTTCACCAGGCTGGCAGCCCACGGTTGCGCCTGTCTGATCGCCACCCACAATCCCGTCGTCTGGGAACGCGCCAACACCGTGTTCGCCATGCGCGACGGCGAGCTGTCCACCCATCACACCCGGCCGGCCGCGGCTTCCCATTGACGGGAGGTGGCGGGAGCCCGGTGTGCGTTGGAGGCCTAGTTCGGGTCCTGGCCGCGGAGCCAGTAACCGTCTCGGCCTTCCTGGCCGGACTGGCCGGACTGGCTGAATGACGGTACGGACTCCGAGGCAGCGCCTGCGGAGACGTGCTGCAGGGACCGATTGAACTCCTGCTCGAGGTTCAACTCGTCCTCGGTGGGCGAGAGCCCGATGACCACCAGCA
>JACCTM010000034.1 GCA_013812385.1 Geodermatophilaceae bacterium
CCGCGACAGCATTGGTCATTCCCTTGGCCGCCAAGGTCGTACCGTCGATCGGATCCACGGCCACGTCGTAGGACTGGCCGGTCCCGTCCCCGACCCGCTCACCGTTGTACAACATCGGCGCCTGGTCCTTCTCGCCTTCACCGATGACCACGACACCGTCCATGGCGACCGTGGACATCATCGTCCGCATCGCCGTGACGGCAGCTTGATCTGCGTCGTTCTTGGCTCCGCGGCCGACCCAGCGGCCACCGGCCATCGCGGCTGCCTCGGTCACCCGGAGCAGGTCTAGGGCCAGGTTGCGATCCGGTGCCGGTCGCGTCCGTGCCTCGAGCACGACAGGCTCCTCCTCGCGTCGATATCGGACTTCTGATGATGTGGACGTTAGGGATTGCGCCGCGCATCCGCCTCCCCCGAGCGGTGGACGACAAGGGGGACGTGGGCCGACCCGTCCGTACGGCCGGTGATCTTGACGTAAATGTCGGTTCCCGGGCCCAAATGGGCGACTGAACCCACAACAACGTCAAGATCACGGCGCAGCTCGCCAGCCCGGGACGGACAGGACGTGCTCGACGAACAACCTCGTTGCCGGGGTGGGCGTCGGGCCGGTGACAAGGTGCCACGGGCGTACGAGCGGGGTGCCCTCGACCGGCACGACCACCAACTGCTCCCTGCCCAACTCCAACGCGACGGCGTCGGCCGAAACAAGGGCCGCGCCGAGCCCGGCGACCGCCGCGGCCAGCACCGCCCCGTTGGACCCGAGCACCATCCGCGGCGGATCCAGGTCGCGCGCGGACAGCAGGGCCTCGAGACTGGCCCGCGTCCCGGATCCGCGTTCGCGCAGCAGCCAGGTCGTCTCACCCTCGTCGAAACTAGCGAGCATCGACGGTCCTACGACCACGACGAGCAGGTTGTCCCGCTGTGCCGCGATCCGGCCGGAGGCTGTCTGTGGCGGCCGACCAGCGAGTACCAGGTCGACTTCGTGATGGGCCAGCAGGTCCCACACTTCGGAGCTACTGCCCACGTCGACCCGCAGTTCGACCTCCGGGAAGTCCCCGGAGAAAGCAGCCAGTAGGGGCGCGATCAACTGATCGGCTGCCGTGGGTACGGCTGCCAGCCGCAGTCGTCCACGGCCCGGCGCGCCCACCCCCCTGGCTGCCGCCCACCCCTGTTCGAGCAAACCCAGTACCTGGCGGGCATATCCGACGTACGTCGCTCCCGCAGGCGTCAACTCGACGCCGCGACCAACCCGTTCCACCAGAGCCACCCCGAGGTCCTTGGACAGTGCCGACATGGCGACGGAGACCGCGGATTCACTGACCACAAGGCGGCGAGCCGCCCCGACGACCGAGCCCTCCTCGGCGAAGGTCACCAGCGTGCTGAGTCTCGACAAGGTGACCGACTGTGGTGACGATTCAGGCATCACTCAACTATAGCGAGCAGAGACTTAATGGACGACTCAACTTAGATCGGGCAGACTCAGCGTAGGTAAACGATCCCAGGAGGCGTTACGGATGAGCGCGAACGGCCACAAGGAAGGCGCCAAGAAAGGCGACCGCTGGTCAGCCGGCGTCATCCCGTATGCGGAGATGGGCTACTGGCAACCGGATTACGAGCCAGCCGACACCGACATCCTGGCGGTCTTCCGGATCTCCCCGCAGGAGGGAGTTCCGCCCGAAGAGGCCGGCGCCGCTGTTGCCGGTGAGTCCTCGACAGCCACATGGACGGTGGTCTGGACCGATCGGCTGACCGCGCACGAGCACTATCAGGCCAAGTGCTACCGGGTGGAGAAGGTCCCCGGCACCGAAGGCCAGTACATGGCCTACATCGCCTATGACATCGACCTGTTCGAAGAGGGCTCGATCGCCAACCTGACGTCCTCGATCATCGGCAACGTCTTTGGCTTCAAGCCGCTCAAGGCGCTGCGGCTGGAGGACATGCGGATCCCGGTCGCGTACGTGAAGACTTTCCAGGGGCCCTCACACGGCATCGTGATGGAGCGGGAGTACCTCAACAAGTACGGCCGACCGCTGCTCGGCGCCACGACCAAGCCGAAGCTCGGGCTGTCGGCGCGCAACTACGGCCGGGTGGTGTACGAGGCGCTGCGTGGTGGCCTGGACTTCACCAAGGACGACGAGAACATCAACTCGCAGCCCTTCATGCGCTGGCGCGACCGGTACCTCTTCGCCATGGAGGGCGTCAACCGGGCGCAGGCTGCCACCGGCGAGATCAAGGGTCACTACCTCAACGTCACCGCGGCCACGATGGAGCAGATGTACGAGCGCGCGGAGTTCGCCAGGGACCTGGGCAGCGTCATCGTCATGATCGACCTGACGATCGGCTACACCGCGATCCAGTCGATGTCGAAGTGGTGCCGGCGAAACGGGATGATCCTGCACCTGCATCGGGCCGGGCACGGCACCTACACC
>JACCTM010000047.1 GCA_013812385.1 Geodermatophilaceae bacterium
GCCACCGCCGCGGACAACTGAACCGACTCAGGGGACCCCTGCAACGTTAGGTACGTAGCAAACTTCCCCTGTCACCGGGCAGCTCAGTGCGCTGCAAGCTCCCCCAGCATGCCGGCGGGCACCGGCAGGGTGAGAGTGATGGTCGTACCGTGGCCGGCTCGCGAGGCGACGGTCAGCGTGCCGCCAATCGAGTCCGCGCGGTCGGTCATATGCGTGAGCCCTGATCCGTGCTCGGTGGAGTCTGGGTCGAACCCGTCCCCGTCGTCGGTGACGGTGATCGTCATCGTCGTCGAGGTGCCGTCGAGTTCGATGTGTGCGTGCTGGGCGTGCGCGTGCCGTACGGCGTTGCCCAACGCCTCGACGGCGACGAAGTACGCGGTCGCCTCGACCTCGCGCGGGTATCTGCCGGTGCCGCGGTCCAGCACGGTGACCGACAGCTGAGCGGCCGGGCGAAGCTGCCCCCCACCCGGGCCGGGGTGAGGCTGAGCGGCCGGGCGAAGCTGCCCCCCACCTTGGCCGGGGTGAGGCTGAGCGGCCGGGCGAAGCTGCCCCCCACCCGGGCCGGGGTGGGACTGGGCGCGGCGGGCCTGAGCCGACAGGGCCGCGGGCAGCCCCTCGGATTCCAGCAGCGGCGGATAGATGCCGCGGGCCACATCACGCAACGCATCCACTGCCTGGTCGGCGACCAGCGCGACCTCGGACAACTCCCCGGCCAACCCCGACACATCCTCCCTGGTCGCGATTGTGCGAGCAAGCCCGAGCTTGACCTTCAGCGCGACCAGTTCCTGCTGCGCCCCGTCGTGCAGATCCCGCTCCAACGCACGCCGGGCACGGTCCTGGGCGGCCAGCATCCGCTGCCGGGAAGCGCGCAACTCGGCCAACCGATCGCGCAGCCGCGAACGCAGCCGGGTGTTGGCCAACAACAGGGCCGCCTGCCCGGCCAGCTCCTCGACCAGCCGGCGGTCAGCGCTGCTTACCCCCTCACCTGGGCGTTTGGTCAACGACAGGGCACCGACCAGCTGCCCGTCCTGACGTACCGCCCGGGCCAGATCGGCCCCCGGTAAGTCGGGCAGATCCGCTCGCTCGGCGCCGGCCAGGGGTACCGGCGCCGGGTCGGCCAACGAATCCCCCGCCGTCGCCCGGGCAACCAGGTAACCCTCCTGAGCCACCCAGACAACAGCCCGACCGGCGCCGGTCCCATCGGCCAACAAGCGGGCAGCCTCACCCAGCACCGCACCGGGATCAGCCGCCTCACCGATCCGCGACGTCATCGCAGCCAGCGCCTCGTACGGTGTCGCGCGGGTGCCGTACACCAGCCGGTTGGCCCAATGCTGCACCCGCACCCGTACCGGTTCGAAGGCCACCGCCACCAACGCCGTGGCCACGATCGCCAACCCCAGATTGTCCTGCCCGATCGGCAGCAGCCTCCCGAGACCCACCACGATCCCCGCATAGACAATAGTGATGAACCCGGCCAACACCACGAAAACCACCGTCTTGTTGATCACCACATCGATGTCATAGAGCCGGTAGCGCAGGACAGCCACGGTGATCGTCACCGGAAGGATGACGAACGGCGCGATGCTGGCATAGCCGCCGATGCCAAAGCTGTATCCGATGATTCCCAGCGCCAGCAGAGGAATGCTGAAGCCGAGCCCGACGAAAACCCACTTGAGCTGCTGGCGTTCCTCGCCACGGGACCGCCGGTATCGCAGGACCAGTGGCACCAGGCTGGCCAACATTGCAAGCCCGACCAACAGATAGGCCAGCGTGGAGATCACCTCGGGTATGTCGACCAGGTCGAACAGGGCTTGGTCAACGCTGAGCAGCACGGTGGCCACCACGCCGAAGACGGCCAGCCACTTCCAGCGCGCAGACAGCAAGCGCCCGTCGGGAAAGTACAGCGGCAGGGCGACAGCCAGCGCAGTGAGCGAGGGCACCCACGTCCAGCCGAACAGCGCCACGATGGTCAGTGGGATCGGATATTCCTCGAAGCTGGGCGATGCGACCGCTCCGCTTTCCACCTGGCTCACCAACTCACCGAGGGCGAACAAGAGGTAGAGATCGACCAGCCTGGTGATCGTGTCGAAGGCCCCGGTCGCCACCAGGATCCAGCCGACCACATGCCCGGGACGCTTGGCCAGGATCACCGCCCCGAGCACGGCGAACAGGACCGAGGTCTGTACGTAGTAGCCGTCCACAGCTTCAGTGAGGCTCAGACCTCCGGCCCTCAGTCCGAACGGCAGTGCGGCGAGGGTGGCGATTGCCAGGATCGCGAAGGCGGGAGCCAGCCAGCCAGGAAGCGCCAATGTCGCCGAAGGCCGTCCGGCGTCGGTATGAACGGCCGGCGGCACGCCCGCGGCCGGGTCGGTGGGGAGGTCGGCCGCGGCGTTGTCGATATCCGGGGTGCTGGGTGTAGCCGGGGTGCCAGGCGTATCCGGGGTCATGGCACCAGCCAGCGTGCCCGAACCTTCAGCTGTGGTGGTCATCTCGAGGCTCCGGCCAGAACGGGTTCGGCCGTCGGACTGCGCGTCCCGAGGCCGACCGGGACCTGGCCGGTGATCGTGGTGCCCATCCCGGGGGTGGAATCCAGCGTCATGCTGCCACCGACGGTGTCGAGCCGGTCGGCCATCCCTTGCAGCCCGGTTCCGGTGCTGGTGGTGGCTGGGTCGAATCCGATCCCGTCGTCGGTCACCTCGAAGCTGAGCCGGTCTCCGGTGGCACGCAGCCGGACCAGGGCTGAGCCAGCATCGGCGTACTTGGCGACGTTCTGTAGCGCCTCCAGGACGCTGAAATAGACCGCCGACTCGATCTCGGCCGGATACCTGCCTAAGCCGGCAGCTTGCACGCTGATCGGCAGCGCGGCCTTCGCGGCCTGTGCGGTCAACGCGGTGGCCAGCCCGTCGGAGGCCAGCCGAGGGGGATAGACCCCCGCTGCCAGACCGTCCAAGGTGTCCAACGCTGCGTCGGTGGCGGCTACCAGCTGACCCAGCAGCAGCGCGGTCTTCGGTGCCCCATCATCGTCGACGTCGTGCAGGAGGCCGGACAGTCGCTCGCGCAGCACACCTAGCTGGGCTCGCGATCCACCGGCGAGATCGGCCTCGATCCGCTGCCGCGCGTCGTTCTGCGCGCTGAGCAGCCGCCGCCGGGAGGCCTCCAGATCGGCCAGTCGCTGCGCCAACTCCGCGTCCAGACGCAGGTTGCGCAAGACCACTCCGCTGCCCGCGGCCAGCCGGCCCAGCAGCTCCACGTCAATCTCACTGATCCGTTCACCGCGAGGCTTGGCGATGGTCAACATCCCCAGCAGCTCACCCTGCTCGCGCACCGGGACGGCCAGATCGGCATCCGGCAGCGCGATCGCCGAGTCGTCGCCGTCGATTCCGACCACGTCCGTGAGACCGCCGCCGGCCGCGTCGGCGGGCCAGGTCGCCGCGATGCGTAGCTGATCGCCGACCCGGAGCCACACGCGGGCCGGATCAGCGCCGGTCCCTCCGGCCATCAACTCGGCCAGTTGCACCAGGGTGTCCGGTGAAGGCTCAGCGGCACCCACCCTGGTGGCAAAACCACTCAGCACGTCGTACGGCGTGGACCGCCGGCCGTAAACCAGCCGGTTGGCCACCCGCTGCAGAGCTCGCCGGACCGGCTGGAATGCAACCGCCA
>JACCTM010000081.1 GCA_013812385.1 Geodermatophilaceae bacterium
TGTGGTCATAGCCGACCGAGCCGCCGGAGGCGAACGCATCGCCGAGCCAGAACCCGTACGAGATGGCCACCTCGTTGGCGATGTCGGAGAAGGTGGCCGTCCCCTTGTCGGCGGCCACGACCAGATACGTGTCGTCGTCGTCATGTCGGACGACGTCCTCTGGTGGCTGCACCTTCCCGGCGACGAGATTGTCGGTGATGTCGAGCAGGGCTCCAATGAAGATCCGGTAGCAGGCAATGCCCTCGGCCTGCCAGGCATCCCGATCCGTCATGTCGAGCGGGCGTCGTACGACGAATCCGCCCTTGGCACCAGTCGGCACGATGACGGTGTTCTTGACCGTCTGCGCCTTGACCAGGCCGAGGATCTCGGTGCGCAGGTCCTCGCGGCGATCCGACCAGCGCAGCCCTCCCCGGGCGACGGCTCCGAAACGCAGATGCACGCCCTCGACTCGTGGCGAGTAGACCCAGATTTCGCGCGCCGGCCTGGGTTCGGGCAGATCGGGAACCTGGCTGGGATCGAACTTGAACGAGATATAGCCCTTACTTGACTTGTTCCCGGAATCGTCCACTGTGGACTGGTAGTAGTTCGTGCGCTGCGTGGCATGGATGATTCGGCTCAGTGCGGACAGGATCCGGTCCTCGTCAAGGCTCTTGACCTCGCCCAGCGCCTCGATGATCTGCTGGCGCACGCTCTCCTCGTCGGCGGCTCGATCGCCGGCATAGGACGGGTCGAACCGGATCTCGAATCGGCGGACCAGCAGCCGGGCGATCTCGACGTTGCTGACCAGCGCCTGCTCCATGTAGAGCTGGCTGAAGGTCAGGCCGCCCTGGCGCAGATAGCGGGCGTACGCGCGGAGCACCGCCACGAGTCGCCATGGGATGTCACCGGCGGTGACCAGGGCGTTGAACCCGTCGTCCTCGGCCTCGCCGGACCAGGTCGCTGCAAACGCGTCGTGGAAGGTGGCGCGGTACGTGGCCAGCAGTTCCGGTCTGGGTTCCTCGTAGGCCAGTAGCGAACTCGTCAGACCGAAGTCGTATATCCACACCCGTTGTCCGTCACGGCTTTCGACTTCGTACGGTCGTTCATCGGTGACGGTCATGCCCATGTGCTGCAGGCGAGGCATGATCGAGGACAGGGTCATCGGTGCGCCGATCCGGAAGATCTTGAACCGCCGCTCCCCCTTTCCGGCTCCGGGCGGCGTACGCAGCGCTAGGTCCATTGCCCCGTCACGCCCTTGCAACTTCTCCAGCCGGGCTATGTCGACAACGGCTTCGACCGCCGGGAAGTCGTCCTTGTAGCCGTCGGAGAAGGCGCCGACGTATTTCCGGTGCAGCTTGCGAGCCTGCCCCGCGTCGTAGGCGGCAAGCAGCTCGTCGTGCAGGTCGTCGCTCCAGTTCCGCGCCGCTCGGGCCAGTCGGGCCTCCAGCGCTGCGACGTCCACCTCCGGCAGACCTTGGCCCTTGGCCGTACGCACGACGAAGTGCAGCCGGGCCAGAATCGACTCGGTGCTGTGCGCGGTGTATTCGACCGAGACGCCGCCGAGTGCTTCGGTCAGGATGTCCTGCATCGCCAGCCGGACATTGGTCGTGTAGCGATCCCGGGGGAGATAGACCAGCGCGGAGAAGAACCGGCCGTACGGGTCGCGCCGCAGGAACAGCCGGGTCTGGCGGCGCTCGCGCAGGTGCAGGACCGCCAGCGCGATGGGCAACAACTCGGCGACCGAGATCTGCAGCAGCTCGTCGCGCGGGTAGTTCTCCAGGATGTCGAGCAGGTCCTTGCCGGAGTGGCTGCTCGGTGACAAACCGGACCGGGCCATCACCTCGGCGACCTTGCGGCGTACGACCGGGATCGTCGTCACGCTGTCCACGTATGCACCGGACGGAAGCAGACCCAGGATTCGGCGCTCGCTGGTTGGGACACCGTTCTCGTCGAATGCCTTGACCCCGATGTAGTCGAGGTAGACCGGACGGTGCACGGTCGACCGAGAGTCGGCCTTGGTGAGGATCAGCAGTTCGGGTTCGCGGGCCTTGGCGGCGGCCGCCGGTGGCAGGTGTCGCGCCGCCGAGGCCATGTCCACATCGCTGCGCAGGATGCCGAGTCCGGTTGCGGCGACCGGCTCCAGGGCGTCAGCGTCGGTGAGCTCGTACTCGCGGTAGCCGAGAAAGACGAAGTTGTCATCAGCCAGCCAGCGCAGCAGTTCGGCCGCGTCGTCGACCGCGTCCTGCGCGATCCCGTGCGGTGGTCGGTGCTCCAATTCGCGGGCTATGCGAACGGCCGTCGCCCGCATCTTCGCCCAGTCCTCGACCGCATGCCGTACGTCGACCAGGACCCGGCGCAGGTCGCCTTCCAGCGCGCCCAATTCGGCGGCATCGGGTTCGGCGGCGATCTCGAGGTGCATCCACGATTCGACCAGCCCGTCGCTGGGGCACTCCTTGGGTTTGGAGGTGTTGACCAGTTCCCGGAATACGCCGGTGATGTCTCGCCGTACGACCAGGACCGGATGCACGATCTCCAGCAGCTCACGTCCTTGCCGGCT
>JACCTM010000105.1 GCA_013812385.1 Geodermatophilaceae bacterium
CTCAACGACCGCCCCCGCAAACGACTAGCGTTCAAGAAGCCGATCGAACTCATCGGCGACCTGCTGTTGCGATGACCGCCAGAATCCGCCGATCGCTATCTGCGACGGCCAACGTCGTCAAGTGACGCTACGTTGAGTCGAGCTCGTTACGAGGCTGAGATCAGCTCGCGAAGGAAGGCAACTCATGACCGGAAACGCCAGCGCAGAGCAGGAGCTCCGCGACCTCGTCGCCGAGCGCGTCGCCGCAGTACACACTCGCGACGCCACCACTCTGGCCGCCCGGCCTGCCGATGACGTGATCACGTTCGACGTACTGCCGCCGCTGAACTCGCAGGGCAGCGCCGCTGTCGAAGAGCACATGCATCAGTGGTTCGACGGTTACGACGGCGACATCGGCTACGACGTCCACCAGCTGCACGTCGCCGCAGAGAACGACCTCGGATTCTGCTCATTCCTCTACAACGTCAGCGGCACCCTCAAGACCGGCGACGTCATCGACATGTGGGTACGCGCCACCCTGTGCTGCCGCCGCATCGCCGGCACCTGGCGCATCGTCCACGATCACGAGTCCGTCCCCTTCGACCCCGCCACCGGCCGAGCCGAGATCAGCCTGCGACCCCAGCCCGGCGACAGCTGAGCATCGACATGTCCAACACACAGATCGTGCAGGCCTGCTTCGACGCCTACCTCGCCCAAGACCGGGACACCGCCGCAGCGCTGCTCGCGGACGACTACGTGTTCACCAGCCCGCAAGACGACCACATCGACAAGGCCGCGTTCCTCGAGCGGTGCTTCCCAACCGCGGCGCGCTTGAACTGGCAGCGCCTGCTCGCCATCGCCGACATCGCACCCCACAACGTTTTCATCTTCTACGAGTACGAACTGACCACCGGAGAACGACACCGCAACACCGAGGTCAGCACCGTCCGCGAAGGACAGCTCGTCGAAACCCAGGTCTTCTTCGGCGGCGCCGTCGCGCCCGGATGACGATCCTCATACGGGCTCAGGGACGCCTGCAGTACTGCGGCGTGGAGGTGACCGCTGCGGATCTGCTCGAAGATCAGATCAGCGCATCCTGAGCCTCATTCCGGAGGCAGGCGCCCCGCTCTCGACAGGAGGGCGGGGGCGCTCTGGTGGAGCGTTGCACTGCCTCGACCTTGGGAGCTTCGGACAGTCAAACGTTTCTGAGTTCACAATCCAGGCGGGGCACCCGCGGAGCAGGTGCACGAGTTACTCGTTCAAGATTTGATTCGCTAGTCACCCCGGCGTTGGGGGAGGGAGCATCTCGATTCCGTACTGAGGGGCGACACGCAACAACTTGTCCACGTCGACCTCGCTGGGTTCGGGCAGAGTCATAGTCTGCGCGGGCTCGCCCATCTCCGCCGCAAACCGTTCGAACTGCGCTGGCGACGTTATCTGCAACATCTTTAGCGTGCGCTCGCCTGTCGCCTGGAAGGAGTGCGGGATTCCGCGAGGAAGTAGGGCAAAGACGCCGGGGGTGGCCGTCCAACTCTGGTCACCACAGGTAATCGCCACCTCTCCCTCGAGCACGTAAAAGCCCTCTTCCTCCTCGTGATGAATGTGCGGAGGCGCACCGAAGCCCGGCGGCAGCTGCGCCTCGATCAGCGTGAAAGCGTCTCTGGTGTCAGGCCCCCCAGCCTTGACGGTCATGAGGCCATTGAAGAACCACAGGCCCTCACCCTCTCCGCCGGCAAGCGCGTAGCCCTGAGGACCGAAGCTCATGAGTCACCCTTTCCAAGTGGCATGAGGCGGGTATTCGCCCTTCACTGCTGGACTTCGGACCCTTGCCCAAACGGAACACACTGTCAATACGGATGGGTGAGGACGCAGCACCCCTCGATCACTACAGCGCGGGCACCTCGCCGATACGGACCCTTTAGCGGCTCTTCTCAATGAACCGTGGTAGCTAGGGGTTGATGGTCGGCCGCGCCTGAGCCTGGTGTTGGGCCTGGGGCCGCACGACGCTCCTATGTTTGCAAGCGGCGAGTTCGGGGATCGAGGCGGGCTCGGCAGACTGCGCGGCCGCGGCGGCTTCGAGGTGGCGGTAGATGTGTCGTGCGAGGTAGCACTTGACCATCCGGCGGGCTTCGCGGCGGGTGCTTCCTTGGTCGAGTCGGCGGGCGATGTAGTCCTTGGTCGCCGGGTGGCAGCGTTCTCTGGTGACTGCAATGGTGTGGAGGGCCTGGTTCAGTGCGCGGTCGCCGTTGCGGTTGAGGCGGTGGCGCTGTTGTCGGCCGCTGCTGGCGTCGATCGGGCTGACGCCGGCCAGTGCGGCGAATGCCGCCTCGTTGCGTAACCGCTTCGGGTGAGACCAGCTGACCAGGATCTGGGCTGTGGTGATGGGCCCGATGCCGGTCTCGGCGAGCAGGCCGGGCGCAAGAGCCCGAGTTAGGTCGACGAGTTCGGTCTGGGCGTCGTCGATTTCGCCGGTCAGGGTCCAGATGCGGGTGGCCAGTCGGCGCATGCTGGCCACCCGGGTGCGGTGTTCGGCGTCGTTGAGCACCAGGCTCGGGGTCGACTTCAATCTTGATCGTGGGGGAGCTGCGGGAGCCCGCAGTCGTCGGCATGCAGCGATCTGCGCCGCGCTGGTCAGCGAGCGCAGCCGGTCCCTGAGCTCGTCGGGGGCCTGCAAGATCAGCGACTTCAGTTGGTTGATCGCATCGGTGCGGGCGGTGATCGCACTGGCCCTGACGACCAGCAATGTCCGCAGAGCCTCGCGAGGGCCGTCG
>JACCTM010000424.1 GCA_013812385.1 Geodermatophilaceae bacterium
ACGCCGCACGGACCGGGAAGCCGACGTAGCGGCCGGCGCAACGGACTGACCGGGGCGACCCGCCCGGACGGTCGCCGCTCGGCACACGACCGGACTCGCGGAGGTGAGCGTTCGCGCGGTCCGGAGCGAAGCCGTGGCGGTGGACGTGGCGCCGCCGGCGAACTGACTCGGGCCGAGGGAAGAGGACGCGGGCCAGGCGACAAACGCAGCACCCGAGGACCAGGCCCGACCCGAGCGACGGCCG
Source organism: Geodermatophilaceae bacterium (assembly GCA_013812385.1). Taxonomy (GTDB): domain Bacteria; phylum Actinomycetota; class Actinomycetes; order Mycobacteriales; family Geodermatophilaceae; genus JACCQS01. The sequence goes on from JACCTM010000424.1 coordinate 245, forward strand.
TGCCGCAGGCAGCGCAGCGCTGGACGGCTCGACTCACCGGACGAGCGATTCTGCTGGCAGCTGTCGTCGTACTGCTGGTTGTCAGCCTGGCTTATCCGCTGCAGCGCTACCTCGCCCAGCAGGCCAGCATCGATCGTCTGGCAACCGAGAACCTCGCCGCCCAACAGCGGGTCGAGGACCTGCGCGGGCAGGTGGATCAGCTGGACGACCCGGCCTTCATCGAGACCCAAGCGCAGTCCCGTTTGCAGTACGTGATGCCCGGAGACCTGCTCTACGTCATCGATGACAGCGGACAGGCTCAGGCCGTGGCCGACCAGGGTGAGCCCGCGCCCGAGAAGGGCGAACTTGCCTGGTTCGAAAGCCTTCTCGACTCGATACGTACCGCTGACAGCGGCGGATGAACCAACCAGCCCAGCCCCCGCAACGGCGACCGGCGCAGGCCGCCGACCGCGCCATCGTGGCAGCCCAACTCGGGCGGGCGCCTCGTGCGATGCGAGCCGTGGCCCATCGCTGTGACTGCGGCCTGCCTGACGTCGTACAGACCGACCCGCAGCTAGCCGACGGCACTCCCTTTCCGACCCTGTACTACCTGACCTGTCCGCGTGCGGCCGCCGCGGTCAGCCGGTTGGAGGCAGCGGGAGTGATGCGCGAGATGACCGAGCGCCTGGCCACCGACAACGACCTGCGTACCGCCTACCGATGGGCGCACGAGTCCTACCTGAGGGATCGAGATGCGCTCGGTGAGCTGGACAGCGACGCTTCGGCCGGCGGCATGCCGGAACGGGTGAAGTGCCTGCACGCCCTGGTCGCGCATGCGCTGGCCGTCGGACCCGGAGTCAACCCGCTCGGGGACGAGGCGCTGGCCGAGATCCCACCCTGGTGGCGCAACGGTCCCTGCGTGTCGGCAGAGCATGAGGGCAGCGAGTCACATGTTGCCGCGCCGGCCGGCGGAGACGACAGCGGATGACACGCGTCGCCGCCATCGATTGCGGGACGAACTCGATCCGCCTTCTGATCACCGACCTCGAGGATGGCCAGGCGCCGTCAGAGGTGTTGCGTCGCATGGAGATCGTCCGCCTGGGTGCCGGTGTCGATCGGACCGGTGAGCTGGCACCCGAGGCGATCGAACGCACCCGCGTCGCGTTGGCCGCCTACGCCACGCACATATCTGACCTTGGCGCCGAACGGGTCCGGATGGTCGCCACCAGCGCCACCCGGGATGCTCGTAATCGAGCTGACTTCGAGGCGATGGTGACTGACCTTTTGGGTCAGCCGGCCGAGGTGATCACTGGAGCCGAGGAGGCGGCATTGTCCTTCGCCGGTGCGACGGTCGACCTCTCGACAGTGGCCCCTCCACCGCTTGCTCCGTACCTGGTCGTCGACATCGGCGGCGGCTCGACGGAGTTCGTCCTCGGCACCTCTGGGGCGGTGACCGCTGCGCTCTCGGTCGACATCGGCTGCGTACGGCTGACCGAACGGCATCTAGCCACCGATCCGGCCACACCGGACGAGATCGGAGCGGCGGAGGCCGACATCCGAGTGGCCCTGCGCTCAGTCGCCGAATCCGTTCAGGTAGACCAGCCCCTCACCCTGATCGGCCTGGCCGGATCGGTGACGACGGTGGCCGCCGTCGCGCTGGGGTTGCTGGCCTACGATCCCAGCGCGATCCACCACAGCCGGATCCCGGTCGGTGACGTGCGTTCCACGACCGCTGGACTGCTCACGATGAGTCGGGCACAACGCGCCGCACTCCCCACGATGCACCCGGGCCGGGTCGACGTGATCGGTGCGGGCGCGCTGATACTGCGGGTGATCATGGACGCTTGGGAGATCGACGGCCTGCTGGTCAGCGAACACGACATCCTGGACGGGATCGCCGCCTCACTGGCCGATCCCCGTCCCGCCGTTCCCGACTGACTCCACCCGCTGCTCGGCTGGCTCGGGCGGCGACTCGGTAGTGGAAGGTCAGGGGCCCTCGGACTCGAGTCCCGGAGGTAGCTTGCCGGTCAACTTCTTGTACAAACCGGCCGCCCCGTAGGCCGCGACGAGCCGACCGAAGGCAATGCCGGCCCCGGAAGCCGCTGCCCACGCCAAGGCTTCGCTCCACTTGGTGCCAGGCGCAGCCGGGTTCTTCGGCGGAGCGCTTCCGCGGGCGCTCATCCACACCCGATCCAGCACTTTGCGCATGGCGATGCCAGCTGGGATCGCGAAGGCGAACCCGAGCAGCTTCCAAAAGAACGATCCCTTGGTCTTCTTGGCCACCAGTGCTCCTTTTCCGAGTCGTGACCCCAGCGGCCCGCGTCTGGCTCGATCATGCCTGGGCGCGTACGCCGAGCGCCACCGACACATCTCCTGCGGGGGTGCACGATTCGTTCATGGACGTCGAAGGAAGCGACTACCCCGTGACGGTCGCTGCGATGGTGACGGACCTGCCCAGCCTGGATGCGGCGGTCAGCAACTGCCGTGCGTGTCCGCGGCTGGTGCAGTGGCGCGAAGAGACCGCCTCGGTCAAGCGGGCGGCGTTCCGCGATTGGACGTACTGGGCGAGGCCCGTGCCGGGGTACGGACCGGGTGACGCCCGGATCGCGATCGTCGGCCTGGCTCCGGCAGCGCACGGCGGCAACCGGACCGGACGCGTCTTCACCGGGGACCGCAGCGGTGATTGGCTCTATGCAGCACTGCACCGCATCGGCCTGGCCAATCAACCGACCTCGGTGGCGATCGGCGACGGACTCCAGCTCACCGACACCCGTATCTTCGCGGCCGTACGGTGCGCCCCGCCGGGCAACAAACCGACTCCCGAGGAACGGGACACGTGTGCACCATGGCTGGCCCAAGAGCTCGCTCTGCTGCCGAACCTCCGGGTCATCGTCGTGCTCGGCCAGTTCGGCTGGAACGCTCTGTGGCCGGTGCTGGCCGCCATGTCGTATGTGATCCCGCGTCCGCGCCCACGCTTCGGACACGGCGCGCAGGTGGAGATCGAGCATCCTGATCAGCCCACGGTGGACGTGCTCGGCTGCTACCACGTCAGTCAGCAGAACACGTTCACCGGCGTCCTCACCGAGGCGATGCTGGACTCGGTCCTGCGCCATGCCCGCGAGCTGGCGAGAGGCACCGATGCCAGTCCGGGCGGGGCGTAGCGGACCCGCGGGGCTCACTAGGGTGGCCGGCATGAGGCGAGCAGCACAGTGAGCAGTTCCCGCCCACGCATCCTCATCGTCGGTGGCGGTTATGTGGGGCTCTACACCGGGCTCCGCCTGCAGCGCAAGCTGTCTCGTGGAGCGGCCGAGATCATCGTCGTCGATCCGCAGTCGCACATGACCTACCAGCCGTTTCTTCCCGAAGCCGCGGCCGGATCGATCGAGCCACGCCATGTGGTCGTCCCTCTGCGACGGGTCTTGAAACACTGCACCGTCGTGACTGGCGCCGTCACCCGGATCAACCACCGCGGTCGCTCGGCGACCGTGGCGCCCTCGGGCGGCGCGCCGTACGAGATCGGCTACGACATTCTCGTCGTCGCACCGGGTTCGGTCGCCCGAACGCTGCCGATCCCGGGCCTGGCCGAAGGCGCGATCGGTTTCAAGAACGTCGGCGAGGCGATCTTTCTACGTAACCAGGTCTTGTCCTGTCTGGACGCTGCTGCTTCCACCACCGATCCGGCGGTTCGCCGACGTGCGCTGACCTTCACCTTCGTGGGCGGCGGATATGCCGGCATCGAGGCCTTCGCCGAACTCGAGGACATGGCTCGCTATGCGGTCAAGAAGTACTACCCGCAGATCGGCAAGGACGAGATGCGCTGGGTTCTGGTGGAAGCCAGTTCGCGCATCCTGCCCGAGGTGAGCCTGGACCTGGCCGCCTATACCGTCGACCAGTTGCTGCGCCGAGGAATGGACATCCGGCTGAACACCAGGCTGGAGTCCATGGTGGACGGTCAGGTGGTGTTGGGCGACGGGGACAGCTACGCCTGCAACACGGTGGTCTGGACGGCGGGGGTCAAGCCGAATCCGCTGTTGCGCGCGACCGACCTACCGCTGGATTCCCGCGGCCGGATCGAGTGCGAGGCGACCCTGCAGGTCCGTGGCACCGCGGATGCCTGGTCGGCCGGCGACTGTGCCTCGGTCCCCGATCTCAGTGTGGACGACCCGAAGGCCCGAACCGCTCCCAGCGCCCAGCACGCCGTACGGCAGGCCAAGACGCTGGCCGACAACATCGTCTCCGTCGTACGTGGTGGCGCGCCGTCGGCGTACTCGCACAAGAACGCGGGATCGGTGGCCAGCCTCGGGCTCTACAAGGGCGTGGCGCAGATCTACGGAGTCAAGATCCGAGGTGTTCTCGCCTGGTTCCTGCACCGGACCTATCACGTGAGCCGGGTTCCGACCGTCAACCGCAAGATTCGGGTGCTCGCCGATTGGACGTTGGCCCTGGTCTTTCGCCGAGAGATCACATCCTTGGGTCAGATCCAGGACCCGCGCCGGGAGTTCGCGAGTGCGGCCCAGACCGCGGCCTCGCACTGAGCTGAGAGGTCAACGGGCCTAGTCTGCTTGCGCCCCCGTAGCCCAATGGCAGAGGCAGGCCCCTTAAAAGGGCCCCAGTGTGGGTTCGAGTCCCACCGGGGGCACCCTCGTGATCAGCCGCCCGGATGATCACGGAACCGGGGAGCAGAGAAGCGCGTCAGACCGGAACCCACACGTACGTCCACGCGTTAATCTGGACAGCAACACGTCTGCGACTAAGGAGCCATTGGTGAAGAGTTCGAACCCCGCCCTGGGCCGCATCCCCAGCGGACAGGGCAACG
>JACCTM010000128.1 GCA_013812385.1 Geodermatophilaceae bacterium
ACACCCGCTTGGGGTTTTCACCGAGTGCGCTCTTCACGCTGACCGGTTCCTTGAGCAACATCTCGTCCACGATCCGGCCCCAGCACTTCAGCGCCACCGTCTGCCCGCCGATCGGATTGCCCGACCCGGGTTTGATGACCGCGGTGGTCACCCCGCCGGACAACGCATCGCGGAAGCCCTCGTCATCCGGGTTGATCGCATCGAGGGCGCGCAGGCGGGCACCGTTCGGGTCGGTCATCTCGTTGGTGTCCTGACCGGCCCAACCCTCGGCCTCCTCGTGCACGCCGAGATGGGCATGCGCTTCTACGAAGCCTGGCAGCACCCATGTGCTGGTGGCGTCCACGACCCGGGCCCGGCGGGGAATCTTCAGCTTCGCTCCGACGGCTTCGATCTTGCCGCCCCGTAAGAGCACCGTCGCGTTCTGGATCGGGTCTGCGGATACCGGTACGACGTAACCCCCGGTGATCGCGATGATCTCGTCGTCGTTGCGTGGTGTCATCCGGAAATCTCCTGGGTCGTGGGTTGGTGTGCCGGCCGACCTCCACCCCGCGCGGACGGCTGGGATCGGTGATAGCGGACCTCGTCGATCGGCGGGCCGAAGGAGTCATCGATGCGCTCCGTGCCGTCCGCGGACCAGCCGGCGGCCTCGTAGAACCTGCGGGCTCGCGAATTCCCGGTCGCCACCCATAGGACCGCCTCGCGAAATCCGAGTCGGCTGAGCTCGGCCGTCGCAGCGATCAAGAGCTGGCGGCCAAGTCCGAGGCCCCACGCGTCCGGGTCGAGGTTGATGGCGTACAGCTCACCGAGCTTCGACTCGTCCGCACCGCCGTCGCGCAGCGGCCCGACGAGCGCGAAACCCACGGGGTCGTCCTGCGGATGAACACAGACCACGAGCCGCGACGACTCCGGGCGTGTTGTCGCCAGGCTGAGTGCCCACATGGCGCCTCGCTCGGCAGGGTCGAGTCCGTCGAGGAACGCATCGGGCATCATGCCGCGATAAGTGGCCTGCCAGACCCGGACGTGCACCCTGCCCAGGGCGACCGCGTCGCGCGGCTCGGCGGCACGGATCTGCGGAGATCCCGCGGTCATGTGGCCGCCATCTGGTCGAGGATGGCGGCGGTCAGCTGGTCCGGTGCGTGCTCCGGAATCCAGTGCGAGACGCCATCGAGAATCACGAAGCGGTATGTAGCGTCGACGAATTCGCCACACTTCTGCGCTGCCGCCTGACCCACCGCGAGATCTTCGGTACTCCACACGTACGTCGTCGGAACGGCAACCAGCGCCACTCGGTCGAGTTCGTCAGCGGGAATCGCGCGGTACCAGTTCAAGGTGGCGGTCAGGGCTCCCGGCTCGGACAGCACCGACACGTAGTGCTCGATCGAGTTACTCGGCAGGCCGACAAGGGCCGCACGCAGAGCGGCGGCGTCCTTGCCCAGCAAGACCTTCTCGGCCTTGCCCTCGGCCTGGAACAGCCGGATGTAGGCCGAACGTTTCTGCTGGTCGACGTCATTGCTGATCGCCCAGGTGAACGCCCGCGGATGCGGCACAGACACCGCCGTCAGCGACCGGACTCGGGCCGGATACCAGGCCGCAAGGCACCACCCCACGATCGCGCCCCAGTCGTGGCCAACGACGTCCACAGCGGTGATGTCGAGGGCATCGAGGATGCCGATCGCGTCGGAGACGATGGGACGCATGCCGTACGCCTCGATGCCGGTGGGTCGCGCGCCGGGAGAATACCCACGCTGATCGGGCACGATCAGGCGGTGCCCGGCACGTACTAGGTTCTCGCGTACGGCATCCCAACTGCGGCCGGTCTCGGGGAACCCGTGCAAGAGGAGCACCGGTCGACCGTCCTGCGGTCCGTCCACGGTGACGTCGAAGGTCAGCTCGCCCACCGATATCTGCATACGATCGAGCCTGCCAGAGTGTGGGTCGTGGATTGGAGTCCCGTGCAGCAGTTCGGTCCGTACCGGATCGAGGGCGTGCTCGGCTGCGGCGGGATGGGCGAGGTCTACCGGGCCTACGACGAGACCCATGACCGGCACGTCGCCCTGAAGTTGGTCACCGAGAGCTTGGCCGACGACGCCGGTTATCGGGAGCGTTTCCGGCGTGAGTCGCAGGTGGCCGCCCCCCTGCGCGACCCGCACGTCATCCCGATCCATTCCTATGGCGAGATCGACGGCCGGCTGTTCCTGGACATGCGCCTGGTCGAGGGTGAGGACCTCGGCGAAGCACTCGACCGCGATGGGCCGATGCCCCCGGAACGGGCGGTCAAGATCATCGCCCAGATCGCCCGCGCCCTGGACGCCGCGCACGATGACGGGCTGATCCACCGCGACGTGAAGCCGTCCAACGTGCTGCTCAGCAACCCGGGAAGCGGCGACGACTTCAGCTACCTGGTCGACTTCGGCATCGCGCGCACCATCGGCTCGGGCAAAGCGGCTGCGCTCACCAACACGGGAACAGCGCTGGGCAGCTTCGACTACATGGCGCCGGAACGCTTCCTGGATGTAGCCGTCGATCGGCGTGCCGACGTGTACTCCCTGGCCTGCCTGCTCTACGAGTGCCTGACGGCGACCCGGCCGTTCAACGGCGACGGTCTGCCCCCCCTGATGTATGCCCACCTGAACCTGGCGCCGCCGCGCCCCTCGACCCAGCGATCCGGCATTCCTTACGCCTTGGACCAGGTGATCGCGACCGGAATGGCCAAGCGGCCCGACCAGCGCTTTGCCCGGGCCGGCGAACTCGGGGCCGCTGCCCGAGCCGCCCTGGCC
>JACCTM010000147.1 GCA_013812385.1 Geodermatophilaceae bacterium
GTAAGGGAGCCGTACCGCTCTCGCCAGCGGTACGGCTTCGTGGGGCAGGTAGCTCAGTCGGTACGAGCGCTCGCCTGAAAAGTGAGAGGTCGGCGGTTCGACCCCGCCCCTGCCCACCTCCGAAGTAACTGGTCAATTTGCCGCAAGTCAGATCAACGGCAATGGACCAGTTAGTCGCTCACCCCAGCGCGTCCAATCGAGCCACGTCCTCGGCGCTCAGCCGAACCTGCGTCGCGCCCATGTTCTCGGTCAAATGCTCGACCGACTTGGTCCCGGGGATGGGCAGCACGACCGGGGATGTCTGCAGCAGCCAGGCCAGTGCGATCTGCGACGGGGTGGCATCGAGCTCACGGGCGATGTCGGCCACCGGCGAATCCGGCTGTGCAAGGTCACCGGTCGCGATCGGGAACCACGGGATGAAGGCGATCCCCTCGAGAGTGCAGTAGTCCAGCACGTCCTGGGACTGCCGGTTGGTCAGGTTGTAGAGGTTCTGGACGCTGGCGATGTCGACCACCTCACGGGCGGCCTTGATCTCCTCGATCGACACCTCGGAGATGCCGATCAGGCCCACCTTGCCGGCTGCCTGCAGTTCGGCGAAGGCGCCGAGTTGGTCGGCCAGTGGCACGTCGCCATCGATGCGGTGCAGTTGGATCAGATCGAGGCGGTCCAGCTTCAGGTGACGCAGGCTGAGCTCGACCTGCTGCTTGAGATAGGCGGGACGACCCACCACAGTCCATTGACCGGGTCCGGTCCGGGCGAATCCGGCCTTGGTGGCGATCACCAGCCCATCGGGGTACGGGTGCAGCGCCTCGGCCAGGATCTGCTCGGAGACGTTGGGACCGTAGGAGTCGGCCGTGTCGATGAAGTCGACACCCTGCTCGACGGCGGCGCGCACCACTGCCAGGGCGCCGGTACGGTCGGCCGGTTCACCCCACACGCCAGGGCCGGGAAGCTGCATCGCGCCGTAGCCCAACCGGTGAACGGTCAGATCGCCGCCAATGGCGAAGGTGTCGGGCAGCGTGGATTCTGAGGGAGCGCGGCCAGTCATACCATGGCCAACCGGCTCAGCGCGGCCGGAATTCCGACTGCCGCAATCCCGACTGCCGCAATTCCGACTGCCGCAATTCCGACTGATAGTGCGGCGCGGGATCCGGGGGCTTCTCAGCTGTGGTCGGTCGGGTCCGGTTTAGCGGGCTGACGCACCCGACGGGCCGGTACGACGTACCAGACCGTCAGCAGGCAGCACGATCCCGCCGGCGATCGCTAGGGCCCACGTACGGGGCAGCGCCACGTCCAATGCGAGCAACGTCGCACCGACAAGGGCGACTGCCAGCAGCGCCATTCCGGTCTTGGCCTGTTGGGCCGAACCGTCGACGACCTCGCTCTTGCGGCCCAGCCGGAACATCGCTCGGTGCAGGGCCACCGGCGCGATGAGAAAGATCGACGCCGCCACGCAGAACACCACCGTGACGACTAGACGGTCACCGCGAACTGGTCGAGTTCGGTGAATCGCTGCTGGAAGACCAGGGTCAGCAGGAATGCGAACAGGAGCTGGACGCCGGTCTGGGTGACCCGTAGCTCTTGCAGCAGATCACCGAAATTCCGGTCCGCGCGCTCGGCCGACGATTCGCCCGGTCGTTCGTCGCCCGCACCGGGTCGCTTGTCCACGCGTCGTCTCCCAGATGCCTGCCGTTCTCCGAGTCGACACCTTAACGCTCAGCTCGAAAGGTCGCTCCAGACCGCTTCGCTTCCGCTGTGCCCGATGCGGATCACATAGATCAGCGACAGCACCGCACCCGCGACCGAGATCGCCCCGAGCCCCCAGCCCGCCAGGTTTGCCCAGGACGGTCGATCCGGTCCGCGGCGGTTGGCCCAGAAGGTCAGGCCGATCAGAACCAGCAACGCGATCGACAGGACGAGGACCCACGGCAGCAGATCCTCCCCAAGTGCCGTATGCGCCAGGACCAATTCGAACGGCGCATCGTCGGTGCCGAGCACCCGATCCTCGAGCACCTCGCCGCTCTCCTGAGCGACGAAGACCGAACCGATCGAGGTCAGCGCCGCCAGGGCGGCCAGCACGCCGAATCGCGTACGCCAACGCGGTACGACGGTGAGCGCGATCGCTGCCAGCGCCGTGAGTGGGACGAAGACGACCACGGCGTGCACGATCAGTGGATGGGTCGGCAACCCGAAAACCGTGTCGAACATCGGGCTGCCATCCCCCTAGCCGCGTCCGCACTGAACGCTCCTGGAGGTAGTCCTACCGCAACCGGCTGGGTACCGGCTGAGAGTTCAGCCCTTGTCGAGCGTTGCCCGGGCGGCCGCGACCAGCATCGAGATGCCCTCTGGACTCAGGCCGCGCTGTTGGGCGGCGCCCTCGCCGTACGCGCCCGAGATGCTTCTCGAGTACACCCCGGCGAGCACGGCCCCGAGCCGCCAATAGGCGAAGGCGATGTAGAAGTCCACGTCGTCGGTCGGCAGATCGCTTCCGGCGGCGTAGCGCGCGAGCGCCTCGTCGCGGCTGATGAAACCCGGCGCGGTCGTCGGCATCGCCATCGGAAGGACGTCGATGCCCGGCGGGGGGCACCAGTAGGACAGCAGCCAGCCGAGGTCGGCCAGCGGGTCCCCGCGGGTACAGAGTTCCCAGTCCAGGATCGCGGCGACCTTGCCGTCCGGGTCGAGCATCAGGTTGCCGAAGCGGTAGTCGCCGTGGGCGATGGTGACCGCCCGCTGCAACGGTAGGCATGCAGCCAGGCGCTCACCCATGTCGATCAGTCCCGGAATCGGCTCGATGGGCAGGCTGGCGACCTGTCCGGTCCACCGCCGGAGCTGGCCGGCGACGTAGCCGTTCCCCCTGCCCAGGTCACCGAGCCCGACCGCGTCGGGATCGACGTGATGCAGCCGGAGCAGGCTGTCCACCGCGTCTTCTCCGGCACTTCGACGGGCCGCCTCGGGCAGGGCGGCACAGCTGTCCGGATCGTGTGCGACCACTCCGGTCACGAAATCCATCACGTAGAAGTCGGCGCCGAGAACGTCGTGGTCGGTGCACAGCCCGATCGTCTCCGGAACAGGTACGTCGGTGGGGCCCAGCGCGCTGATCACTCGATATTCCCGACGCATGTCATGCGCGGACGGGAGGACTCCGGAAAGCGGTGGCCGGCGCAGCGCGAAGGTGTTCTCGGCGAGGTCGGCCACCCGGTAGGTGAGGTTGGATCGACCGCCCTCGATCACATCGAAGCGCAAGGGCGGGCTCAGTTCTGGGACGTAGCTCGCTATCCACTCGGTGACCCCAAGTGCGCGTTCCCCGGTGATGTCGGTGTCGGCCACGTGCCCTACCCAACCAGCCTGACGTTGTCGTCGGTGATGTGGACCCGACCCTGCCCCTCCAGTTTGGCCAGCGCCGCTCGGGTGGACTGGTCGGCGGCAGGCCACAGGGCTCGCGGCACGGCGGCATAGATGATCGCGACCAGAGCCGAGACCGGTTGGGCCGCAGCCGACAGCAGCGCCAGGATTTGTTGCTCCCGAAAGACCCGATGTGTCACGTAGAAGTCCAGCACTGCCAGCGGATCCTCGGTCAACTCCGGTCCATGACCGGGATACAGCGCCGCCGGACCGAGGTCGTACACCCGCCGCAGCGACTCCAAATAGGCCACTACGTCTCCCTCCGGGTGCGTCACCACCGAGGTCCCTCGGCCAAGGACATGGTCGCCGACCAGCACCGCGCCGGACTCGATCCGAAACGCCAGGTGATCACCGCAGTGACCCGGTGTGGCTACGACGCCGATCGTCGTACCAGCCAGCCTCAGCTGCTCCCCAGCCTCGAGCACCTGACCGTCCGGGCCACAGACGGCGGGATCGGCCGCAGCGACCGGCGCACCGAAGTGCGCAGCCCAGGGCAGCGCGGCCTCGGCGTGATCCACGTGGTGATGAGTGACCAGGATCGCGACGCAGCGAGCCTGCCGATCAGTCAGCGCGGCCGAAACTCGATCGAGATGCGCGGGGTCATCCGGGCCAGGATCGACCAGCACAGCCTGGCCCGAACTCGGTTCACCGATCAGGTAGGTGTTCGTGCCGTCCAACGTCATTCCTGACGGGTTGGGGGCCAGGATGCGAGTGACCAATGGCTCGAGGACAAGCTTGCTCGGTAGCAGACCGAGAGCCGGCAACTCCCAGCTCGTGCGCGGGTCCGCCGGGGGGACGAGTTCGCCGAAGGCCGGGGGCACGTCGATCACCGCCCCATTCTGCGCTGCACCGCTGCCCCGCTGCACCGCTGTCCGGAGGCCGAGGCGGGACAGCTTTGCTACCTCAGGCGCAGGGGCCTCGCAGGTAGATCCCGAGATTCTTCAGCCACGGAACCGGATCGATCGCGTTGCCGTACAGATTGCCGTTCGTATGCACCTCGAAGTGCAGGTGTGGCCCGGTGGACTGCCCCTCGTTTCCGACCGCGGCGATGTTCTGACCCTCGTAGACCCGCTGGCCGGTCGAGACGAAGATCCGGCTCACGTGGCCGTACACGGTGACGTTGCCGTTGTCGTGGGTGATGTAGACGGCCTGGCCGAAGCCGCTGGCCGCCCCTGCCCGGGAAACCCGACCGCTGAGCGGCGTGTAGACCGGCGTACCGATCGGTGCGGCGATGTCGACGCCGTAGTGGAAGCTTCCCCACCGAGAACCGAAACAGCTGGTGGTCGTTCCCGATGTGGGAGCTACCCCGGCAGAGCCGCCCGGTCCTTGGACGGGTGCAGGTGGAGGGGCGGGGCTCCCACCGCCACCACCACCACCGCCTGAGCTCGGCGGCGGCACAGCGGCGGCGCGCGCGGCGCGTTCGGCGGCGGCGGCCTGTTCGGCGGCTATCCGGCTGCGTTCGGCAGCCGCGGCTTCCTCGGCCCGCTTCTGCGCCTCCCACGCCTCGTAGGCCGCGCGTGCGCCTTCCACCCCGAGCAGCGCGACTTGCGCGGCCTGGAGTTGGGAGTCCAGAACTGCCTTCTGCGCTTGGACCTGAGCGACCATCACAGCGCCGTCGGCGTAGGCGGCCTCGGCCGCAGCCTTGGCCTCGGCTGCGGCCTTCTCGGCGGCAGCCATCTCGATCTCGGC
>JACCTM010000153.1 GCA_013812385.1 Geodermatophilaceae bacterium
CGGCACCGTTGCCGATGATGCCAACCTGGCCGTCCAGCTTGACGTAGTTGAGGTTCTTGGCCTTGGCCTGCTGCTCCAGCGGGTCAGCCGCCGCACTGTCCTCCAAGTCGGCGTGCCCGGCATGCCGAAAGCCGGCGTTCTCGTCGAGGCTCACTTTGCCGTCGAGGGCCAGCACCGTGCCATCCGGTGCCTTGGCAAGGGGATTCACTTCGACCAGGGTCGCGTCCTCGCCGACGAACACCTTCCATAATGAGACCGCGATCGCCACCACTTGGTCGGCGACCTCGTCCGGAAAGCGGGCCGCGGTGACGATCTCGCGCGCCAGCGCCTCGTCCACTCCGACGCCGGCATCGATCGGGATGCGGGCCAGCGCATCGGGATAGTTGGCGGCGACCTCTTCGATCTCAACACCGCCCTCGACAGAGGCGATGCAGAGGAAGCTGCGGTTGGCCCGGTCGAGCAAGTAGGAGAAGTAGTACTCCTCGGCGATCTCGCTGGCCTGCGCGATCAGCACCCGGTGGACGGTGTGCCCTTTGATGTCCATGCCGAGGATGTCGCCGGCCCGGGCGTGCGCATCCTCAGGAGTGTCGGCCAGTTTCACGCCGCCAGCTTTGCCCCGACCACCGGTCTTGACTTGAGCCTTGACCACGACCTGTCCACCGATGTCGGCGGCGATGTCGCGAGCCTGCTCCGGAGTGGTAGCTACCCCGCCGGCCAGCACCGGCACGCCGTAGGAGGCAAAGACATCACGGGCTTGGTACTCGTAGAGGTCCACGACCAGCGACGATAGCGAAGCTGCGGGACACGAGGCCCCCGGGTGGCTAGGCGGCGGGCGCAGTCACGTTCGTACGTACCCAGTCCACGATGTCGGTGGTCGTCGCGCCAGGGGTGAAGATCTTGGCCACTCCCAGATCCTCCAGGTCCGGGATGTCGGCGTCCGGGACGATGCCCCCGCCGAAGACCAGGACGTCGTCGATGTCGCGCTCGCGCAGCAGTTCGGTGAGCCGGCGGAACAAGGTCATGTGGGCCCCGGACAGGACGGACAGTCCGACGGCGTCGGCATCCTCCTGGATGACTGTCTCCACGATCTGCTCCGGTGTCTGATGCAGTCCGGTGTAGATGACCTCCATGCCGGCATCCCGCAGGGCCCGGGCCACCACTTTGGCGCCGCGGTCGTGACCGTCCAGGCCAGGCTTGGCGACGACGACCCGGATTCGCTGGCTCATATGGCTTCTTGCCTCGCTCACTGCTCGCGGGTCCTCTTTGGCGGTTCTGCTCAGATTAACCCCTTCTTGAGCGCGCGTCGGCTGGCCGGACGCATCGGGAGCTCGCGGGTGACCGGACGCACCGGAGGGTGCCAGCGCCAGGCGAGGAGGGTCAGCGCGGCAAAGCCGAAGCCGACCACGAGCAAACTCCAACCCCCGACGGTGGCCTCGATGTCGGTCGACCGCGCGGCATCGACCAGGGCTCGTACGGCGAGTGCGATGAGGTAGGCACTGAAGGCGCCCAACGCCCCGACCACGGCCAGCCGGGGCCGCAGAGTCGTGGCGAAGACCGAGAACAGAACCAGCACACCGCTGAGGATGAGGCCGGCGGTCAGGGCAAGACCGGGACGGTCGAACAGGCCGATCGCGCCCTCGATCGGGGTGACTGTCTCCACCTGGCGCGGGGCGCCGGCGATGAATTGCTGGCTGACGGTGACCTGATCCGGGATCTGCACCAGGGTGGCGCCAAGAGCCAGTACGGCGCACACCCCGCCGACGGCGGCCAGACCACCGAGTACGGGGCGTCCCGGGTCAAGGCTCTCGCTGTCGTCCATCACGACCCGCGACCACAGCCAGCCAACGGCCAGGCCCACTGCGACGAGCACCAGCAGGGCGGCCACTGCGACGTACCACCCAACCAGCGGTTCCACCTGACTTGTGAGCAGCCGCCGACCGGCGATGATCTCGTATCTGCCGCGCGCCGCGGCCTGGCTGGCCCAGTACAGCGCGGCGAGCAGCCCGGCCCCTGATATGGCCCCGGCCACTCCCAAGGCGGCCAGGCCAAGGCGTGGATAGCGGCCGAGCACGATGCTGAGTCCAGCGGCCATGATCGTCACCGGCCAGATCCAGGAGACCAGCATGGTGGCCAGGGAATCGCCGAGAACGACCCGCTCGTCCCCCACAGCGAGCTGGGGCAGGACAACGGAGACCGCGAGCAGCAAGCCGCCCAGGATCCCGAAAACACCCACAAGGCGGGTGACGCTCGGCACATTCCCGAGGACGACCTCGCCGGCCGGTTCCCGCCGGGCCGGCCTGGTCGAGGTCGCTTTGGTGGGGCGCTTCTGCGCCGTACGGGGCCTGGCTGAGCGGCTCACCGCAGCGGGGCGCGCCGGTTGTTTGTTCGCAGGCATATCGGGTAGGACGCTAGCAACGATGACGTTGCCGGCTGTCAAGCTGATCGGAAGTTACCGGCGCGGAAGGTTTGCATCCCGTGCACGGGTTGGTTACGGTCGCGTCACGGAGCCGAACAAGGGCTCCGTTCTGCTGTCCAAACCATAGGGGTCTGGTGTCGCGTCACCGCACGCCTTGCGCGCAGCGCGAGGCCAGTCGCATTCCGCGACCCCCCAGCAACCGCGGCCCTCTGATCCTCGCCGCACTCGTGATCGGCGCCGTACTTGCCTGGCTGCCCGGTGGCATCTCCGGCTCCCAGACCCCTACCGCCGTGTCTGCGGACAACGCGTACGGCGTGGGAAGCGATACCGGTGTGCCGCTGGACCTGGGCACGCCGCGCCAGGCCATCTCCGAGACCGAGGCAGCAGCCCGCCTGGAGACCATGGCCGCCTCCCGGTCGGCCCGCGGTGCGATTCTCGAGTACTTCCTGCCCGTCACCGGCCGGTTCACCAGCTGCTTCTGCCCGCGCTGGGGCACCATGCACTGGGGGATCGACATCGCCGCAGCGACGGGCACACCCATCGTGTCTCCGGAAGCCGGAGTTGTGCTCGAGGCAGGCCCGGCGGGCGGGTTCGGCAACGTCATCTACTTGCAGCACGAGAACGGCGACGTCACCGTGTACGGCCACATGTCCAAGCTCTTCGTGGAGGCCGGACAGATCGTCGAAGCCGGCGCCCCCATCGCCGAGGTCGGCTCCCTCGGATACTCCACCGG
>JACCTM010000185.1 GCA_013812385.1 Geodermatophilaceae bacterium
CCTGCCGTGACAATGGCCGGATAGTGCTCGGCGATCTGCTGGGCGATGACGGCATCCGGGTTCGACGCCAGCGCAGCAGCCCGGGCCTGGATGCCGACCGCCTCGGCGCGACCTCGCGCCTCGATGGACATGGCCAGGGCGCGACCGTTGACCTCGGTCGCCCTGGCCTCGGCCTCACCGCGCAGGGTGGTCTGCTGCGCCTGCGCCTGCGCGCGCAGGATCTCGGTCTGCCGGGCCGCATCGGCGAGAGTCACCTGGCGGTAGGCCTCCGCGTCCGCTGGCTTGCGAACCTCGGACTCGAGCACCTTCTCTCGGCGGGCGGCGTCGAGTTCGGCGGCGGCGGTCTCGGCGCGGACGACCTCCTGTCGGGCCAGTGCCTCGGCCAGCGGGCCGGACTGCAGGGCCCGGGACTGGGCCTGGTCCACCTCGGCCTGGTAGCCAGCCTGCTTGATGCTGGATTCCCGTACGGCAGCCGCCTTTTCGGCGTTGGCAGCTTGCTCTCGTTCCGTGGCCTCCTTGTCCCGCTCGGCGGCCGCGATCCGCGCAGCGGCGGCGATCGCGGCGGCCTGCGGCTTTCCGAGGTTGAAGATGTAGCCGGAATCGTCGTCGATCTCCTGAATCTGCAGGGAGTCGACCACCAGGCCCAGCTTGGACAGGTCGTCGGCCAGTGACGAGCGGATGTTGGCGGTGAGTTCTTCGCGGTTGTGCAGCATGTCCTCGACCGACATGCCACCGACGATTGCCCGCAGGTGACCGGCGAAGAGTTCGTGGATCGTTGTCTTCATGCTGTTCGCATCCTGCTGGAGGAACCGGCGGGCGGCGTTCGCAATCGAGGCCAGGTCGTCTCCGACCTTGTAGGCCACGACGCCCTTGACCTGCAACGGGATCGCCTGGTTGGAGACGGCGTTGACGATCAGTCCGGTGGCCCTGATGTCGAGGCCGAGGCGGCGTACGGTCTGAAAGCCCGGGATGACCGCCGTACCCCGCCCGACCACGATCTTGAACCCCAGACTGTCCAGCGAGGTGTCGTTGGAGCCGTGCGCACCGAGCCCGGAGATGATCAGCGCCTCGTTGGGCTCGGCAACTCGCCAGACGAGCCGGAAGGCCAGGATCAGGAGTAGGGCGACGACGATGGCAACGATCGTGATGGTCACGGCGGATCCTCATGTCTGGGCTGGTGGCGCTCGGGTGGGGGCTGCGATGTTAGGTGCGCGGGATCACCGATCGGTTCCGTGATCCACAGGGTGGGACGGCAGCAGGCTCAGTTGAGCCGATCCACGTACACCGTCCGTGGCGGCTGGAAGTCGGTGACCATCACCAGGGCACCGATCTCGATCGTCTCGCCGTGCGAGTGTGGGTGTGCGTAGAAGGCCTCGCTGCCGCCGCGGACGCTGATCATGACCTCACCGACCCGGCCTGGGCCGATGCGTCCGCTGACCCGTCCGGTCTTGCCGATCATCGACGCTCCTGTCCTGATCGCGCCGTCCGCGCAGTACCGCCACGATATCTGTCGGACCTGCCCCGACTGTGGGCTCAGAACAAGACTGACGCGAAGGTGCCGACCTGGGTGAATCCCACCCGCGCATAGGCCGCCTTGGCCGCTGCGTTGAAGTCGTTGACGTACAGGCTGACTACCGGGGCGACATCGGCCAACGCGATGGCTGCCACCGCGGCCGTTGCGCTGGTTCCGATGCCCTGTCCACGCAGGTCGGGGCGCACCCAGATGCCCTGGACCTGACAAGCCTGCTCACTCACCGCCCCCAGTTCGGCCTTGAAGAGCACCTCGCCCTTGTCGATCCAGGCCAGACTGTGCCCGGCGTCGATGAGTTCGGCGACCCGCGCACGGTAGGAGGCGCCGCGGTCGCCGGCTTCGGGGTCCACGCCGACCTCCTCACGGAACATCGCGGTAGCGGCCGGCATCAGGATGTCCAATTGGTCGCGGCGCACCCGCCGCACGTGTGGACTCGGTTCGATCAGTGGCGCGCAGTCCAGGGCGAGCAGCGGCTGATTGGGTCGTACATCTCGGGCCGGGCCCCACCGGGAGGAGAGCTCCGACCACAGCGGCAGGACCAGGTGGTCCGGTCCGACGATCGACGAGCAACGCCGTGGACGCCCGGCCAGACGGTGAACCAAAGCCTCGACGACCCGGCCGGACTCGTCCTGTGCGCCGACGAGCACCAGACTGGGCCCGTCCAGCCAGACCGCTTGCAGGCCGGTGTCCCCGTGGTAGGCGCACAGCTCGCCGGTCTGCCCGGCCGCGCCGGTCATGCCCAGCGCGTGTACGCGTGCAGCGATCAAGCACCCGTCCACCGGATGCTCGGCGAGAAAGTCGCGTACGAGCGGCTCGTCCTGCGGTCCGAGGATGCCTACCTGCGCGCTGCCGATCACCTCGCTCGCCTACCCGACGGTGACCTGAGCCGGACCGCTGGCGGCGCCGGAGTCGGTCATCTCGGTGGCCAATCGCATGGCCTCCTCGATCAGGCTCTCCACGATCAGGGACTCCGGCACCGTCTTGATCACCTCGCCGCGCACGAAGATCTGGCCCTTGCCGTTGCCACTTGCGACTCCGAGGTCGGCTTCTCGAGCCTCGCCCGGGCCATTCACGACGCAGCCCATGACGGCCACCCGAAGCG
>JACCTM010000200.1 GCA_013812385.1 Geodermatophilaceae bacterium
GCAGCCGGTTCCGGTGGACAGCGAGTCACTGCGAGAGATCGCCGAGGAGACCGGCGGCACCTTCAAGGAGGCGGCCAGTGCCGCAGAGTTGACCGAGGTGTACGAGGATCTGGGCTCGCAGATCGGATACGTCACCGAGCCCCGCGAAGTGACGCCCTGGTTCATCGGTAGTGGTTTGGCGCTCGCCTTCTTGGGGGCAATCCTGTCCCTGTTATGGACCAATCGACTCCTCTGAGACCGGTTCGCGGTGGTGGGTCAGTTCGAACCGGTTGCATGCGGTTCGACAGGGACCCACATTTCGACGTCCGGAAGCTGCGAAGGTCGAGGCGGCAGCGGTTCGCATGTGGTGCCGGCGCTGAACCCGGCGAGTCCCTGCAAAGCAGTGCCGTCGTGTCGCCTCGGATCAGGCATGCGCGATGGCCTGTGGCGCTAAAGTGGCGCCATGCCAAGTGTGCAGATCAAGGATGTTCCAGATGAGACCCACGCGGTTCTGCGGCGCCGAGCCGCGCAGGCCAACCAGTCACTGCAGGAGTACCTCCGCAGCAAGCTGATAGACGAGGCCGGTCGGCCGACCATCGACGAAGTCCTCACCCGCGCGGCTGGTCGAGCAGGTGGGTCGATCGGGTTCGTGGCCGCTGCCCGATCAGTGCGGCAGGACCGTGTTGGTCGTTGACGCGAGCGTTCTGGTCACGGCGTTGGCCGATGACACCGAGGACGGGGGCACAGCAAGGGCTCGCCTGGCCGGTGAATCGATGAGCGCCCCGGAACTGATCGACTTGGAAATCGCCTCTGTCCTGCGCCGTGAACATCGGGCCGGACGGATGCCGAAGCGTCGCGCCGACTTGGCGCTCGATGATCTGTCTGCGCTGCCGATGCGGCGGGTGTCCCACCGCTGGCTGCTGGCCCGATGTTGGGAACTGCGGGACAACATGACGCCGTACGACGCCTCGTATGTTGCTCTTGCCGAGGCGCTGGACGTTGTCCTGCTCACCGCAGACCAGCGACTGACTCGCGCATCCGGCAGCCGGTGCTTGATCGAAGTCCTTACATCGCAGAGCTGAGTCGAGTGATGGCTGAACCAGATAGCCTCGGCAAGGCACTGCAGGAATGTGATGGGCAGAGGAGTCGCGTGGGGCGCAGCGTTCTGGTCACGGGTGGCAACCGCGGCATCGGCCTGTCCATCGCCCAGGCCTTCGCGAGGCAGGGTGATTCGGTGGCAGTGACCCATCGCAGTTCGGGGCCACCCGAAGGGCTCTTCGGAGTCCAATGCGATGTCACAGATCCGGAGTCACTCGATGCCGCATTCAGGGCCATCGAAGCGGAACAGGGCGATGTCGAGGTGTTGGTCTCGAATGCCGGCATCACCGACGACACACTTCTGCTGCGAATGAACGATGAGTCATTCACCTCGGTCGTCGATGCCAACCTGTCGGGGGGCTTTCGGGTCGCCAAGCGCGCAGCGTCGAAGATGCTGCGTGCGAAGTGGGGTCGGATGATCTTCATCTCCTCGGTGGTCGGGCTCAGTGGCTCCGCCGGACAGGTCAACTATGCGGCGGCCAAAGCTGGGCTTGTGGGTATGTCCCGGTCCATCGCGCGGGAACTCGGCTCGCGCAACATCACCGCGAACGTGGTCGCGCCCGGATTTGTTGATACCGACATGACCCGAAAGCTGCCGGATGCCCGGCGCAACGAGATACTCGGCCAGGTTCCATTGGGCCGGTATGCCAGCACGGACGAAATTGCCGCTGTCGTGACCTTCTTGGCCAGCGACGCCGCGGCCTACATCACCGGAGCCGTAATCCCGGTGGACGGCGGATTGGGGATGGGCCACTGATGGGTATGCTCGAAGGCAAACGGTTGTTGATCGCCGGGGTGCTCACCGAGGCCTCGATCGCGTACTCCGCGGCGAAGGTCGCACAACAGGAGGGCGCTCAACTGGTGCTGTCCAATTTCGGGCGAGCGCTCAAGCTCACTGAACGGATCGCCAAGCGGCTACCCGAACCTGCGCCGGTGATCGAACTCGACGTCAGCAACGACGAGCACCTGGCCAGCCTTGCCGACCGGGTCGGTGAGCACCTGGACGGACTCGACGGTGTCCTGCACTCCATCGGCTTCGCGCCGCAGAACGCGCTGGGGGACGCCTTCACCGAGACGCCGTGGAGCGACGTCTCCACGGCCGTGCAGATCTCGACGTGGTCCTTCGCCGCCTTGACGCACGCCTGTCGGCCGATGTTCGGGGAGACGGCCTCGGTGGTGGGTCTCACCTTCGACGCGTCGCGGGCCTGGCCGGTGTACGGCTGGATGGGCGTGGCCAAGGCCGGCCTCGAGTCCACCGCGCGCTATCTCGCCAGGGAACTCGGGCCGGACGGTATTCGGGTCAACCTCGTCGCCGCCGGACCACTGCGGACGATGGCGATGAAGTCGATCCCGGGGTCGGAACAGTTCGAGGAGGCTTGGGTCCAACGTGCCCCATTGGGATGGAACGTCAACG
Source organism: Geodermatophilaceae bacterium (assembly GCA_013812385.1). GTDB lineage: Bacteria > Actinomycetota > Actinomycetes > Mycobacteriales > Geodermatophilaceae > JACCQS01. Next base: position 2,492 of record JACCTM010000200.1, read on the forward strand.
ACAACGGCCCGGCCGGTAGGGCATGTGCGGTTCTGCTGTCGGACTGGTTCAGTGCGACCACGGGCGAGATAGTGCACGTCGATGGGGGCTACCACGCGATCGGCGCCTGAGCGACTATCGGGGTCCGACAACGACAGCGTCGGTGATGACGAAGGCAACGCCGTCCTCCTGCTGTCCTTCGGCGGTCCGGAGGGCCCGGACGACGTGCTGCCGTTCCTGGAGAACGTGACCAGGGGACGGGGGATACCGCGTTCACGGCTGATGTCGGTTGCGGCGCACTATCAGCACTTCGGCGGCGTGAGCCCGATCAACGAGCAGAACCGGAAGTTGCGCAAGGCGATCGAAGACGAAATGTCCTCGCGCGGGCGACTGCTACCGGTCTATTGGGGCAATCGAAATTGGGAGCCCTACGTCGAGGATGTCGTTGCTCGGATGGCCGCCGACGGAGTCAACCGGGCAGTCGCATTCGCAACGTCTGCCTACTCCTCGGCATCGGGCTGCCGGCAGTACCACGAGGACCTTGCACGGGCTCGACAGGCAACTGGCCCGACGGCACCGGCGATCGACAAGCTACCGCACTTCTTCGACCATCCCGGCTTCATCACTGCCAACGCTGATGCGTTGCGCGCGGCGCTGGCTCGGCTGCCGGCCGGCATGGCAGAACAGGCGCGGATTGTCGCCACCGCGCACAGCATCCCGTTATCGATGGCCAGCGCCGCTGGGCCACAGGGCAACCTCTACGAACGTCAGCTCCGTGCCGCTGCCCGCGCCGTCGTGGACGCGGTGCACCCGGGACGCCGGGTCGACCTGGTCTGGCAGAGCCGCAGCGGGCCACCAGAACTGCCCTGGCTAGAACCGGACATCAACGATTATCTGTCTCACCTTGCCGGCCAAGGGATTCCGGCGGTCGTCCTCTGCCCGATCGGGTTCGTCAGCGACCATATCGAAGTTCTGTGGGATCTGGACAACGAGGCCCGCAGGACCGCGCAGGCGCACGGCGTGCTTCTTGAGCGGGCCGCCACTGCTGGGACCCACCCCGCGTTTGTGGCGATGATCGGCGATCTGATCGAAGAGCGGCTGGCCGGTGGACCGCGACGGCTGGGAACCAGCTGCCCGACCACGTGCTGTCTGGCGCCGTGACCTCTGCGGTCAGCGGTTGACGGTGCGGTTAACGGGGATCGCGCTGTAGGCAGTCATCAGGGCTTCACGTACTGCCACGGACAACGGACGCAGGGCGGCGTCGCGATGAGCCGCACCGTAGGCATTGATGGCCCCACCGGGAGCGTCGGCCCGGGCAAGCTCGAGGATCGCTGAAAGCCGGGTAGCGCGCGTCGCCAGCGCTGCGGCGGACGGCTCATGGTCGTGGGGGAGCGCGAGGAGCGGCTCACGACGCAACAACGATTCGGCGGCGGGATTCCAGCGTGCCACGTCGAGTGCGGCAAGGACGTGCGTGGCCTCGAGCACGGCAAGTCTCAGAGCACCTTCAGCTTGGGAAATGGTCTGCTGTTCACCGGGAGTGACAGTGGTCGGAATTTCTTCGGCCAGCTCCCAGGCCAGCCACACCCGGTCAGCCGTCGGATCCGGATCCGGATCTCGATCCGGATCAGGAAAAAAGGCCACACCCAAGCCGACGACGAGTTGTCCGGCGTGCGTCGCCGCCGCGGCCAAGCCCGGGCTGTCCGGAACGCCACGAATGTCTCCTGGAACCGGGAGCACCAGACGCAACGGCGTACCGCCGGCAGATCGTAGAGCGCTGAGGATCCATCCGACCGGTGCCGGCTCCGGGTGGTTCGGCAGACCCCGCACCGTGCCGATACCCGCCTCGTGGATGGCCGTTACGGCCGCGTCGTACGACACCGCTCCACGTAGCCAGGAGTTGGCCCACGCGGTCAAGGCGCCGCCGCTGCGGATGCGCGAACGGCCAGGCGAACCCTGGCGCGTGGCAGGCTGGGGTGGAGTCGGCATCGGTCGACTGTAATAGCGCCCTCGGCGTTGACCTTGAATGCGCCGCGGGCCTCGAGCAGTGGTTGGATATGAGCATGTCGTCCTGGGTTATCTGGCTGATCGCCGCAGGCGTGCTTGCCGGGGCCGAGCTGCTCACCCTTGACTTCGTGCTCCTGATGCTTGCTGGCGGCGCCCTCGGTGGCATGGCAGTGGCTGCCGCCGGCCTCCCGGTCGGGCTCCAGCTAGCCGCCTTCGTCGTTGTCTCACTCGGCCTCCTGGTCTTCGTGCGGCCGCTGGCCAAGCGGCAACTGATGTCCCGTACGCCGCAACAGATCGATGGCGCAGAGACCTACGTCGGCAAGGTCGCCGTCGTCACCCAGCGGGTCGATCACCTGGACGGCCGGATCCGGTTCGGCGCCGACGATTGGAGCGCGGTCTCGCAGTCCCGAGACGAAACCTACGAGGTGGGCAGCACCGTCAGAGTCATGCAGATCCGGGGGGCCACCGCGGTCGTCTCGGAATCGCACGAGTAGTTCGTCCCTGGGAGGGAACACTTCGTGGAGTTGCTCATCGCACTGGCGGTCATCGCCGTGTTCGTCATCATCGTCGTGGTTCGCAGCATCAAGATCGTGCCGCAGGCGCAGGCCGCTGTCGTGGAGCGCCTTGGTCGGTACAGCCGAACGCTGTCACCCGGGCTCGCGCTGCTCATCCCCTTCGTGGACCGGGTCAGGGCCACGATCGACCTCCGGGAACAGGTGATCTCATTCCCGCCCCAGCCGGTGATCACCGCCGACAACCTGCAGGTCGGGATCGACACGGTCGTCTACTTCCAGGTCACCGACCCGCGGCTGGCCGTGTACGGCATCGCGAACTACATCCACGGTATGGAGCAGCTGACCACCACCACGCTTCGCAACGTCGTCGGCGGGCTGAGCCTCGAGGGCGCGCTCACCGGACGAGATGGGATCAACACCCAACTACGTACCGTCCTTGACGGCACCACCGGCCCCTGGGGTCTGCGGGTTGCCCGAGTAGAGATCAAGGCGATCGAGCCCCCACTGTCCATCCAGGACTCGATGGAGCGGCAGATGCGGGCCGACCGGGAGAAGCGGGCGGTCATCCTGACCGCCGAGGGCGAGCGCGAGTCCTCGATCAAGAAGGCCGAGGGCCAGAAGGTCGCCCAGATCCTGTCAGCCGAAGGTCAGAAGCAGGCGGCGATCCTCGGGGCCGAGGCCGGACGGCAGAGCCAGATCCTGCAGGCCGAGGGCGAGCGCGCGGCGCAGTTCCTCACCGCGCAGGGTCAGGCCAAGGCCATCGAGACCGTGTTCGAGGCGATCCACCGCGGCAAGCCGGACTCCGGCCTGCTGGCCTACCAGTACCTGCAGACATTGCCGCAGATCGCCCAGGGCGATGCGAACAAGGTCTGGATCGTGCCCAGCGAGTTCAGCCGGGCCCTCGACGGGCTGGCGAACATGACCGGAGCCGAGGACAAGAAGTCCTGGATGGACGTCGAGCCCGGCGCCGCAGATGGCTCCGACGGCCGGGCCGGACAGAAGATCGACACGCAGGGTTGGTTCGACTCCAACCTCCCTCCGGCCGCCGAGCAGCCGGAGGCCAAGTTCGAGCTGAGTGAGTCCATCGACACCGGACTACCGGTCCCACCGATGCGGCCGCCAGCCAGTCCACCACTCGGCGGAGGCGCACCGCCGCCGCAGGTTCAGCAGGGTGGGCAGACCGGTCCTTCCGGTCAGCCGGGACAGCCGCCCTCCGATGCGCCGCAGTCCTGGCCACCCCGCGGCCAGCCGGGTCAGCAGTAACCTGCGTACATGCGGTCAATTTGGCGGGGCGCGGTCTCTTTCGGACTGGTCAGCATCGGCGTGAAGATGTACTCCGCCACCGAGGACAAGGATGTCCGCTTCCACCAGGTTCACCGAGACGACGGCGGGCGGATCAAATACAAGCGGGTCTGCTCGATCGACGGCGAAGAGGTGGCCTACGCCGACATCGCCAAAGGCTTCGAGCTACCCGACGGTCAACTCGTCATCCTGACCGACGAGGACCTCGAGGACATGCCCTTGGGCACGAAGCATTCGATCGACGTGATCGAGTTCGTACCCGGCGAGCAGATCGATCCCATCCTCTACGAGAAGACCTACTACCTGGAGCCCGACACCGGCCCCGCCATACGCCCGTATGTTCTGCTGCGTGAGGCGCTGGAGAAGTCCGGCCGGATGGCACTGACCAAGATTGCAATTCGGCAGCGAGAGGCGTTGGCCGCCATCCGGGTACGCGACGGCGTCCTTGTGCTGCACACGATGCGCTGGCCGGACGAGATCCGTGCTGCTGAATTCGGCTTTCTGGACGAGGACATCACGGTGCGGCCGCAGGAGTTGAAAATGGCCGACTCCCTGATCGAGTCGATGGTGGCCGATTTCGATCCCGAAGAATTCAGCGACGACTACCGCGAGGCGATGACCGCGCTGATCGAGAACAAGCAGGCCGGCGGCGAGGTGCACACCCCTGAGCCGGAGGTCGAGGAGGACACCGGCGGGCAGGTCGTCGACCTGATGAGTGCGCTGCGGGCCAGCGTGGCGCGGGCCAAAGGCGGTACGGCCGCGAAGTCGAGTTCGTCGAACAGGGGCAGGGATGCCGACGACGGTTCCGACACGGAATCATCACGACCGGCCAAGGCCACCAAGTCTGCCGCCAAGTCCCCGGCCAAGAAAACCGCCGCCAAGAACGGCTCCGTCGGCAAAGGCACTACAGCGAAGAAGGCACCGGCAAAGAAGGCGGCGTCCAAGGCTGCGAAGAAGGCACCGGCAAAGAAGGCCGCAGCAAGCACGCAACGCCGGCGTTCGGCCTGAACCCCTAGGCACCCATGCCATCGCCGGATCGGCTGGCGACCTATCGCCGCAAACGGCGGGCCGACCGTACGCCGGAACCGATCCCGGACCGACAAGCGGACGGCAGCGCACACGGATCGGTTTTCGTGATCCAGGAGCATCACGCACGCCGCTTGCACTGGGATCTGCGGCTGGAACGTGATGGCGTGCTTGCTTCTTGGGCGGTGCCGCGCGGTCTGCCCCCGGTGCCAGGCGAGTCCCGCCTTGCCCTCCACACCGAGGACCACCCCATGGAGTACCTGACCTTTCATGGCGAGATCCCGGCGGGGGAGTACGGCGGGGGAACGATGACGGTCTACGACACGGGTACCTACGTGACCGAGAAGTGGGACGAGCGGCATGTGATCGTCGACCTCGCCGGGGCGAAGATCACTGGCCGATACGCGCTTTTCCCGGTCGAGGGCGACAAGCAGTGGAACATCCGCCGGCTGGATCCGCCGACCGATCCCGACTATGTCGCCATCCCGGACAAGATCGAGCCGATGATGGCTGTTCCGGGTGGACTGCCAGCGGCTCGGGAGGATGCGACGTGGGCGTACGAAATGAAGTGGGACGGCGTCCGTGCTCTTGGAACGGTGGAGGGCACGGCACTGCGCCTGCGCTCCCGCAAGGGAGGTGACATCACCTCGCGCTATCCGGAGCTGGCCGGATTGGGAATCGCCATGGGTGCGCTAGACGTAGTCCTTGACGGCGAGGTCGTACGGTTGGGCGCGGACGGGCGGCCGGACTTCGGTGCGCTGCAGCACCGGATGCACGTCGCCGATGCCTCCCGCGCCCGGAAGCTGGCCGAGTCCGCACCAGTGACCTATCTGATCTTCGATCTGCTCTACGCCGCCGGACGATCCGCCGTCGGGTTGCC
>JACCTM010000204.1 GCA_013812385.1 Geodermatophilaceae bacterium
GGCCTGTTCTGCAGCGATCCGAGCGCGTTCGGCGGCCGCAGCTTCCTCGGCCCGCTTCTGCGCCTCCCATGCCTCATAGGCCGCGCGAGCGCCTTCGACCCCGAGCAGCGCCACCTGCGCGGCCTGCAGCTGGCTGTCCAGAACCAGCTTCTGCGCCTGAACCTGGGCGACCATCGCCGCACCATTGGCATACGCAGCTTCGGCCGCGGCCTTCGCTTGCGCCGCGGCCTTCTCGGCGGCGGCCATCTCGATCTCGGCGGCCCGGTTGGTCGAGTCGGTGTTGGCCACGGTGACCCGGGCGACTTCCAAGTTGTTGAGCACGTCCAGCCGGCCGCTGGAGATGTAGTCCAGAAAGGCCGCGCGCTGGAGGAGCTCACTCGGATCTTGACTGGTCAGCAAGACCATGTCGTTGGTCAGCAGGGAACCGGACTTGAAGCTGCCACGGGCGAATTCCACGATCGCCGCCTGAGCGCCCTCGACCTCCTCCTGTGCCTGCGCGAAGTCTGCGGCCGACTGCTCTGCGGCCTCCTGAGCGGCGAGCAGCCGCCCCTCGGCGGCTAGGTACTCATATGTCGCGGCTTCAGAGATGATGTTGAGCCGCGCGAGATCGCCCTCAGCAGCGGCAAGTTCTCCAGAGATCCGGCCCACCTCGGCCGCGGCTGTCTCTTGGGCAGTGTCGGCGGCATTGATCTGCTCGTCCGAGGGGTTGGGCGGAGGCGGTGGTACTGCGTACGCGGGCGTGACGGCCACGAGCAGGGCCCAGATCACGGCGCAGAGCAGGGTAGCTCCGCCGCGCGATCGAGCGGCATTCCATGCTGCGCGACGCCGCAGACGGGCGGGACGTCGGGTACGAGTGGGACGTCGTGCGGTGGACATGGGAAGCCGTTTGGCCACCATGAACCCCCTTTGCCACGGGCCTGCGCGGGAAAGGACCCGGGGCGGGTAGGGCCGCTTGGGGTGTCACAGACCGTCAGCAGACAATGGCACAGTGCCGCCCCATTGTCATCACCTGTCACAGAATTCCCATATATAACTCTGGCACCACCGTCAAGCTTCGGGGACACTCAAGGTTGCAAGCCCCGCTGGCAGCGCCTGCGCCTAGAGCCGGGCTAGCTCGGCCCTAAGCAGGTCGAGGCCCAGGCCGCCGAGATTCAGCGCCGCGGTGTGGAAGGTCTTGAGGTCGAATTCGGCTCCTAGTCGAGCCTCGGCGTCAGCCCGAGCTTGCAACCAGACTCGTTCGCCGACCTTGTACGACGGTGCCTGACCCGGCCAACCCAGGTAGCGGTTGAGCTCGTCCTGGCGCAGCTGGTCATCCATAGAGGCGTGCACCCGCAGGAACTCAAGGCCAATCTCGGGAGTCCACACCTCCCCCTCGTGGGAGCCGGAACCGCGCGGAATCGAGAGTTCGAGGTGCATACCGATGTCCAGCACCACCCGGGCCGCGCGGAAACCCTGCGAGTCGAGCATGCCCAGTCGGTCGCCCGGGTCATCCAGAAAGCCCAGCTCGGCCATCAATCGTTCCGCGTAGAGGGCCCAGCCCTCACCGTGTCCGGAGGACCACATCATCAATCGCTGATACCGGTTGAGCAGGTCCGCCCGGAAGACCGTCTGCCCGATCTGCAGGTGATGGCCGGGCACACCTTCGTGATAAACGGTGGTCTTCTCCCGCCACGTGGTGAACTCCTCCGCGTCCTCGGGCAGCGACCACCACATCCGTCCCGGACGGGTGAAATCCTCCGACGGAGCGGTGTAATAGATGCCCTCACCCGAGGTGGGAGCGAGCTTGCCCTCGATGGTGCGGACCGGATCCGGAATGTCGAAATGCGTACCGGCCAGCGCGCTGATCGCATCGTCCGCGGTCGTCTGCAGCCAGTGGGTGAGCTCGTCGCGGCCGCGCAGAATCCGCGCCGGGTCGTCGTCCAGGGCAGCGATCGCTGCGGCCAGGCCCTTGCCAGGACTGATCTGCTCGGCCACCTGCTCCTTCTCGGCCACGATCCGCGCCAGCTCCGACCAACCCCACTCGTAGGTCTCGGCAAGGTCCAGCTCCGCCCCGGTGAAGTAGCGCAGCCACCGGCCGTAGCGCTGCTCCCCGACGGCGTCGGAGCTCGGTGCTGCCGGCAACAGCCGGTCGGTGAGAAAGCCGCGAAAGCTGCGCAGCGCCTGCGCGGCAGCCGACGCGGCCGCATCCAGGTCACGCCTGAGGGCCCCTTCGGTGTTCGAGCGTTCGACCAAGGCGGCGAAGAACGGGGGTGCTTGCTCGTCGCCGGCCCAGCGTGCTGCAATGTCGGCGCAGGTCCGGACCTGGCGCGCGGCGGCCACCCGACCGTCCGCAGCGGCGACGCCCAGGCCGGCTGCGTATGCCTCGAACGCTGCGGGGAGCTTGGCCATCCGGCTCGCGATGGTGGCCCAGTCCTGCTCGGAGTCGGTGGACATCAGGTCGAACACGATTCGCAGGGACTGCATCGGACTCGCGGTGGTATTCAGCTCGGAGCTGAGGTCTCCTGCGTCGGAGAGGTCGAGCTCGGTCGACAGCCGCTCGACCATCGCCGCGTTGGCAACCCGCTCCCGGTCGTCTGCCGGCTGGATCGCCTGCAGGTCGGCCACCGCGCGCCGAGCCAGTTCGGCCCGGGCCGCGAACCCGTCAACGCCGTAGTCGGTCAACTCCGTCTCGTAGCCCGGTACGCCGAAGAAGGTCGCCGCGATCGGTTCCAGGCCGCAGTAGTCCTCGACGTACCGGTCGGCGACGACGTCGGTCGGCGAGATCGGACGGGCACGGAGCTCAGGGGAGGTCACGAACGGCGACCCTAGCGGCGGCGCCCTCCACGGACGTTGTGCGCATAACGTCCGGATTTCGGGCCAGGGCGGACGTTGTGCGCATAACGTCCCGAAAAGGATGAGGACTAGATTGGGATTTCGTGAACGAGTCTTCCAGTGTCGACGTGATCTTCTCCGCCGGCCACCAACAGGTCGTCTTCTGTGCTGATGAGGCCAGCGGGCTCAAGGCGATCATCGCCATCCACTCGACGACCCTCGGACCGGCGCTCGGTGGAACCAGGTTCTATCCCTATCCCGACCAGGCAGCCGCTTTGACCGACGTGCTGCGGCTGTCAAAGGCGATGTCGTACAAGAACGCTCTGGCCGGTCTCGATCTCGGCGGCGGCAAAGCCGTGATCATCGGCGATCCGGCCCGTGACAAGACCGAGCAACTACTGCGCGCTTACGGCCGGTTCGTGGAGAGCATGGCCGGGCGATACATCACGGCGTGCGACGTCGGTACCTACACCCCCGACATGGACGTCATCGCCCGCGAGACCAAGCACGTATCAGCTCGCTCGGTGGCCCACGGTGGTGCCGGCGATTCCGCCGGGCTCACTGCCGTTGGAGTCTTCCAAGCCATGCGTGCCAGTGCCCAGCACGTCTGGGGGACACCGTCATTGAGCGGTCGGCGCGTAGCCATCTCAGGTGTGGGCAAAGTCGGTAGCCACCTCGTGGACTACGTTGTGGCCGACGGTGCATCGGTCGTGATCACCGACGTGGCTCCCGCCGCGGTTGACCGGGTCCGGGCGATCCACCCGCTGGTCGAGGTGGCCGCCGACAACGCCGCCCTGCTGTCCGAGGAACAGGACATCTACGCGCCATGCGCCCTGGGCGGTGCCCTCGACGATCAGACGGTCGCCGCGCTGAAGGCCCGCGTGGTGTGCGGCGGAGCCAACAACCAACTGGCCCATCCCGACATCGGCAAGGTGCTGGCCGACCGCGGGATCCTCTACGCCCCGGATTACCTGGTCAACGCCGGTGGGGTGATCCAGTGTGAGAACGAGGTCGGGGGCTACCCCGCTGAGCGGGCGCGCGTCATGACCGAGCGGATCTTCGACACCGCATTGCGGGTCTTCGCGCTCGCCGAAGCCGACGGGGTACCCCCGGTTGTCGCCGCCGACCGTCTGGCCGAACGGCGGATGGCCAGCGTCGGCCGACTGAGCGCTATCCGAATTCCAGCTTCGCACCTTCACCCGTGACCGCACGAGCGTGATGCCGGTCACCTGACCGAGAACCCTCGTGGCCCGTCGTGCCAGGTCGACAGCGGGCGGGTAGTCTTGCGTTCTGACATACACACCCATCGGGGCCATGCCGGACCCGTATTCCTGTACGAGGGGGTCGAGCCATGGGGCGCGGCCGTGCGAAAGCCAAGCAGACTCGAGTCGCTCGGGACTTGAAATACAGTTCCCCGAACACTGATCTCGAGCGATTGCAGCGTGAATTGTCCGGTGGAGCGGGGCGATCGAGTTCGACTCCCGATGCCGTTCTGGCCGACGACGAGCCCGATGTGTGGGCCGGTCAATCGGATCCGGACGAGGATCGCTGGGCTTCCAGCGCCCGCTGAGCCAGCTACGCAGCCGGATCCGGCTGCGTGAGGTCGCAATAGTCGCCAGTCAGCCGCGCCGCCGAACCGTCGGCAGCTGCGGGGCGTTCGGTGATGTGGCCGGCGACCCACACTGGGACACCCCGGTCGGTGAGCACAGCAAGGGCACCGGCAACCGACGCCTCCGGAACGACTGCCACCATGCCCACTCCGCAGTTGAAGGTGCGCTCGAGTTCAGGTAGCGCAACCTGGCCCAGTCGGCCGATCGTCGAGACCAACTCCGGCAGCGTCCAGGTCCTACGGTCGAGGACCGCCTGCAGGCCCGGCGGGATGACTCGGGCTAGGTTGCCGGCCAGCCCGCCGCCGGTGATGTGGGCGAAGGCATGCACGTCGGTGGTCGACGCGAGCGCTAGGCAATCGAGTGCATAGATCCGGGTCGGGGTGAGCAGCAGCTCTCCCAGGGTCGGCCCGCCACCATCGGCATCCGACAGCGGATCGCCCAACTTCAACCCGGCGTGCTGCAGCAGCACTCGCCTGGCCAGGACGTACCCGTTGGAGTGCAGTCCGGTGGAACCCATCGCCAGCACCACGTCATCAAGGCGCACTCGCTCCGGCCCCAACAGGGCGTCAGCCTCGACGATCCCGACCGCCGTAGCTGCCACGTCGTAGTCGTCGGGTCGCATCAGGTCTGCATGCTCAGCGGTCTCGCCGCCGACCAGGGCGGCGCCGGACTGGAGGCACCCGGCGGCGATCCCGGCCACGATGTCAGCAATCCGCTCGGGGACGACCCGCCCGCACGCGATGTAGTCCGAGACGAACAGCGGCTCGGCGCCACAGACCACCAGGTCGTCGACGACCATCGCGACCAGGTCGATGCCGATGGTGTCGTGCCGGTCCATGGCCTGCGCGATCGCGAGCTTGGTCCCGACGCCGTCGGTCGAACTCGCCAACAGCGGGCGGTGGTAGCGGGTCAGGTCGAGCTCGAAGAGCCCCGCGAACCCACCCAGGCCACCCACGACCTCCGGACGCCGGGTCTTCTCCACTGCCGCTCGCATCAGACTCACGGCACGTTCGCCCGCGTCGATGTCCACTCCGGCCAAGGCGTAGGACATGTCCGTGGCGACGGAGTCTTCGAGGGAGATGTGGTCGGTGGAGGTCTGCGCCGGGACACCGCCGCGTGCACTCGCGTCGCCCG
>JACCTM010000207.1 GCA_013812385.1 Geodermatophilaceae bacterium
CGCCGAGCAGTGGTTCGGTCCGCAACGGCGGAACCGACACATGCTGGTTCGTGGCAGCCGACAGCCAGGCCATCGGTTTCACGCCGAGCTTCTTCGGCGAGGGTCGGATCTCGAGCTACGCGCTCGACGGTGGCGGCATCGCCGCCCTGATCGATCCGGTCGCCACCAGCCCGATCGATGACGCAACGGCCGATGGGGTCGAGCTGGGTGCCAGCGACCTGTCGTTCAACGGCGACAGCCGGTACCTGTATCAGCTCAACTCTCTGAACGGCACGATCACTGTGTGGGCCAACGACGGAAGTGGCACGCTCACGTTCGTCGAGCAGCAGATGCCCTTCCCCCAGCCGGCCTTCGGTCCGGGAATGGGTATGGGCGCACCGATCGGTCTCGCCGCCAACTGATCGTCGCCTCGACCGCCCCGGACCCCGAACACCGGCGTCCGGGGCGCCCGAGGTGCTCTTCAGACCGGACACTGCTCACGAGGTCATACAGAAGGGACTCGGTTCATCCCAAGCGCATCCGCACATTGCCGAGGCAGTTGCGTGCGCACGAAGCTCAGAGGACGCGCGCGGGAACCACCCATGGGTACGAGCAGCATTCAACGGCCGGAGGGACCCCGCCGTACCCCGGTCGTCCGGCATCGGTCACGCAGGCTTCTGTCAGAAGCCTGTGAGGCCGCCTCTCGGCTGAACCCGTGCTGAGGGGGCAATGCGGATGTTGCAGGTCTCTGACTGACCCTTTAGGGATCTGTCCAGCGCGCGACACCTCCTTGGCGACGAACGGAACCGCACGTGCCCAGGTTGAGAACGCAGGGCGTCTCCGTCGCGGAGCGCTTCGCCGAGTCGCGCGCTCTCACCGAACGGCTCGCGGCTCCGCTCCGCTATCGGCGGAGGACCAGACCGCACAGTCGATGCCGGACGCATCTCCCACGAAATGGCACCGCGCGCACACGACCCGACCGGGCCGCTACCGCACCGTCGCCGGGAACCTGCGGGTCAAGGAAGTCACCGTCGCGCCCGGCGGCCAGGGCGACGGGGACGACGGCGCCCGGGCGCAGCGGTTCGTGGTCTGCCACAACCCCGAACAAGCCGACCGGGACGCCGCCGTCCGCACCCAGCTGGTGGCGCATCTGGAGTCGCTGATCGCCGGCTCGGACGGCTGGCCGGACCGGCGGCGTGACGAGTTCGTCGGGAGCTTGAGGACCAAGCCGGGGCTACGCCGCTACCTGCGCCGGACCGGCGGTGGGCTGCTGCGCGTCGACGCCGCCGCGGTCAAGCGCGAAGCCCATCTGGACGGCAAGTGGCTGCTGCGCACCTCCGACACCACCCTGACCCCGGACGACCTCGCGGCCGCCTACAAGCAGCTGCTGCAAGTCGAACGCGGCTGTCGCGACATGAAGGGCGCCCTGGGTCTGCGACCGGTGTTCCACTACCGCGAAGACCGCATCCGCGCCCACGTCCAGCTGTGCTGGCTCGCGCTGCTCCTGCTCCGCGTGGTCGAGAACGCCACCGACGACACCTGGCGCAACATCCGACACGAACTCGACCGGATGCACCTGGTCACCCTCGACACCGCCGACGGGCAGGTCGCCCCCAGCGCTCCGCGCTGACCGCCGGCCAGAAGTCCATCCTGGCCGCGCTCAAGCTGCCCGAGCCCCCTCGCTTCTTCGACTTCACCGCCGCGAGCGACTGACCCGCCTACCGCGCCGTCACGCTCGCCGTAGTAACACGACCCGGAACAGGCCTTCCAGTGTTTCCCCAGGTCAGCGCCATGATCACGCCGATCATGGGCTCACCATCTGCGGAAGTCCGGCTTGAGCGGCGGATACCCGGAGCCACGAGTCGGGAAACAGGGCGATGTGGTTTGTCAGTGACATGTAAGAACCTTGACGGGACCGTGACGGCGCTGCTGTCCGGCGTTGTGACCCAACGCGTACATCCCCGATCGGAGTTTGCCCTCCCCCGACATGGAAACCTAGGGTCGCGGGGTGCAGGACCGGTTCTCCGACGGAAGGCTCTCGATGATCAGAATGCTGCTGTTGGGCGCGGCGGCAGGTGCTGCCGGCACCACCGCCCTGAACGCCGCGACCTATCTGGACATGGCGGTGCGGGGTCGGCCCACGAGCAGCACCCCTGAGGACACCGTCGAGGCACTCGCGGGTGTGGTCCACGCGCGGGTGCCGGGGGACGATGACACCCGCCCGAATCGGCTGACGGGTCTCGGCGCGCTGACGGGAATCGCCGCGGGAGTCGGTGCCGGGGCAGCGTACGGATTGGCCCGGGCCGCCGGCTGGCGTCCCACCATCCTGGTCGGCACGATCGTCACGACGCTGGCGGTCGAGGTCGCCGGCAACGGCCCGATGACC